>JBILQT010000049.1:0-32960 GCA_044373065.1 Sandaracinaceae bacterium | reverse complement strand
CGACCTCTTGCCCATCGTCGAAGGCAGCACGGTGAACACCAAGCACGGCCCGGTGAAGACCGATCACGTGCTCTTCATCGCGGCCGGCGCATTCCACGTCGCGAAGGTTTCGGACCTCATCCCCGAGCTTCAAGGGCGCTTCCCCATTCGTGTCGAGCTCGACTCGCTCGCGAAGGAAGACTTCGTCCGCATCCTCACCGAGCCGAAGAACGCGCTGACCAAGCAATACGTCGCGCTGCTCAAGGCGGAGGGCGTCGAAGTGAGCGTGACGGACTCAGCCGTGGAAGCGATTGCGGAGCACGCCGCGGAGGCGAATGAGCGCATGGAGAACATCGGCGCGCGTCGTCTTCACACCATCCTCGAAGCCGTCTTCGATGAGCTCTCCTACAAGGGCGCAGAGATGAGCGGCGAGCGCGTGGAGATCGATCGCGACTACGTGCAGGCGAAGCTCTTGCCCATCTTGAAGAACGACGATCTGTCGCGCTTCATCTTGTAGGCCCCCGCACGACTTGCCCGGTGCGCACCGTGCACACAAGGTGCGCGCCATGTTGACCCCGACTGCGAAAGACAATCGAACGCTGGATACGCGCACGGCCGAGCTCGGCGATGCGTGGACGCTCGAGACCCTTCACGACATCGCGATGAACCGCATCCGCGTGGTGCTCCCTGCGAGTGCGCGTGCCCGCATCGATGCCTCGCGTGCGCTCGTCGACATGCTCGCGGATCAAGGCGATGCGGCGCCGAATGTGTACGGCGTGAACACGGGCTTTGGTGCGCTCGCTGAGACGCGCATTGCGGCCGATGAGGTGCGCTCGCTCCAGCGCAACCTAGTGCGCAGCCATTCGTGTGGCGTGGGCCCGCTTCTTCCCAAGCATGTGGTGCGCGCGATGATGGCGCTGCGCGCGCAGACGATTGCGATGGGCTACTCGGGTGCACGCGCGGTGATTGTCGACTTGCTCGTCGCGATGCTCGATGCCGATGTTTGTCCGGCGGTGCCTGCGCAGGGCTCGGTCGGTGCGTCGGGTGATCTCGCGCCGCTCGCGCACCTCGCGCTTGTGCTCATCGGTGAAGGCGAGGCGACGTTCGGTGAGGATCGCACGCTGCTCACGGGCGCTGAAGCGCTTGCGCGCGCAGGGCTCTCACCGCTTGTGCTCGCGGCGAAGGAAGGCCTCGCGCTCATCAATGGCACCCAAGCCATCCTCGCGATTGGTGCGCTCGCCGTGCTGCGTGGTGAGCGCCTCGTGACAACGGCGGACCTCACCGGCGCGATGAGCCTTGAGGCCTTGCAGGGCACCTCACGCCCCTTCGATGCGCGCGTGCAGGCTGTGCGTCCGCATCCCGGACAAGAGGCGACGGCGTCGAACCTGCGCGCGTTGCTCGCCGAGAGTCAGATTGCCGAGTCGCATCGTGATTGCGGCAAGGTGCAGGACCCGTATTCGCTGCGCTGCATGCCGCAGGTGCACGGCGCGACGCGCGATGCGCTCGGTTGGGCGCGTCAGGTGCTCGAGCGCGAGATGATCTCGGCCACGGACAATCCGCTCGTCTTCGCAGGGGAAGACGGCAACGTGCGCGGCGGCGACTTCATTAGCGGCGGCAACTTTCACGGGCAGCCCTTGGCCATCGCACTCGACACCGCATGCATCGCGATTGCCGAGCTTGCGAACATCGCTGAGCGCCGCATCGAGCAGCTCGTGAACCCCGCGATGTCGAGTGGCCTGCCGCCCTTCCTCGCGCCGCGCAGCGGTCTCGACTCGGGCTACATGATTGCGCAGGTCACGGCGGCCGCCCTCGTGAGCGAGAACAAAGTGCTCTGTCATCCCTCAAGCGTCGACTCGATCCCGAGCTCGGCGGGCAAGGAGGATCACGTCTCGATGGGCACCATCTCCGCGCGCAAATGCGGGCAGATCGCCGAGCACGTGCGCACGGTGCTCGCGATTGAGGCGATGGTTGCGGCCCAAGGCCTCGACTACCGCAAGCCGCTCGTTCCTGGGCTTGGTGTTGCCGCTGCACATGCCGTGCTGCGTGAGCGTGTACCCACGCTGACTGAAGACCGTGTGCTCTATCCAGACATCCGCGCCTGTGAGCGCATCGTTGATGAAGGTGCCCTTGTGATCGCCGCTGAATCCGCCATCCACGCGAGGCTCCGATGAAAGAGCCCAAGACCAACTCGATCAAGCTGGATGAGAAGGGCAAGAAGTACTACCCGCCCAAGGGCCTCGCGAAGACGCCGCGCAAGAACGATGTCGTCCAAAAGCCGGCCAAGCCCAAAGAGGAGCCGACGCACTTCGAGGTGATGGATGCCGTCTACCTCGCGACGGCCACCGACTACACAGGCTTGCCCAGCGCGATGCTCACCGAGATTGCGTTCGGCGGACGCTCCAACGTGGGTAAGTCGAGCCTCATCAACCGCCTCGTGAATCGTCGCAAGTTGGTGCGCACGAGCAGCACACCCGGTGCAACGCGCGGCCTCTCGATCTTCCGCACGACGCTGCGTCTTGAAGGCGGCGCACGCGCCCAGGTCGACCTCGTGGACTTGCCCGGCTACGGCTTTGCGGCGCGCAGCAAAGAAGAGCGCAACTCCTGGGGCGGGATGATCGAGGGCTACATCGAGCGGCGCGGTGCGCTGCGTCTTGTGGTGCTGCTCATCGATGTGCGACGTGGCCTTGAGGACGATGACCTGCAGCTCATCGAGTACCTCGCGCATCAGAAGAAGGCGACGCTGCTTGTGGTCACGAAGATCGACAAGGTCGCGCGCAATGAGCGCGAGAAGATCCTCGCGGGCTTGAAGGCGAGCGTCGCGACCGTCGCGAAGAAGGTGCCGATCGTCGCGTCGAGTGCGGAGACGGGCGAGGGCCGCGACGATGTCTGGCGCATGATCCGTCGTCACGCGTTCATCGGGGTTGAGCCCGAGGAGATGGCGGCGCCCAAGCGCTGATGGAAGGTGCGCGCGGCCTTCGTCGTACGCTCGCGCATGACCCGCCCGCACCTTCGATCCCTCACGGCCACCTCGCTGGCCGTAGTCGCGTTCGCATGCTCCGGCCCATCGGCACCCGCGGTGCAATCACCGGCGCAGGCGGTCGCGGTGGAAGCGCCGCAGCCGGAGGTCACCTCCGAGGCGCGCCAGTGGATGGTGTGGCGACCGTGTGGATGCAGCGAGGGCTGCGCGCGCGTGAACGTCGCGTCGATTGCAGAAGGCGCCGAGGTCGTCGTGGGTGAGACGTGGACTCGCGAGAATGCGCGACCGCTCGCCCCGGGTTCGCATGTGCGGGTTGAGTCCACCGAGGCCGAGGGTGGTGGGACGGTGCAGGTGCTGACCAACTTGGAGGGCGTCTGCGGCTATCTCTGCCAGACGGAGTTCACTGCGCCCGTGTCAGCGAATCAGTGCGCGGGTGGACACTTTGCTCCGGCCGCGGAAGCGCCTTCACCGCCCGCAGCGACGGGCCTTCCACCCTGCGGCATTCGCACACGCAGTGCGCCCAACTTGGAGCGCTACGACGAGCTCGTCCCCGGTGCGCGATTTCATGTCATGTTGACATATGAAAGCAATATGCACGCATGGACGCCGCCCTCGGGGCTGCGAATGCCGATGCATCATGCGAGCGCGATCGAGTACATCGACTACGCGCTCCCGCCTCCAGGGCCGCAAACGATCGACTTGGAGATCGAGGGCGTCGAGCGTGTGCAGGGACGCGTGGATGAGCGCACGCATACCTTCTTCTTCACGTACCGGGTGCGGGTGATCGACGCGTGTGTCGCGGGGTGAGCGCTCTGCGATCGTCCACTCGACGATGTTCGGAAGGACGTTGCGCTGCGGAGCGAATACCCTTTGCCGCATGAACTCACAGCGCGCCTCCAACCTCTCGCCGCTGCTCACCCAGAGCGCCACCGAACTCGCACGCCGCATCCGCGCGCGTGAGGTGACGAGCCTTGAGGTGGTGAACGCGCACATCGCACTCATCGAGGCAGAGAACCCGCGGCTCAACGCGGTCGTGCAAACGCGCTTTGTCGAGGCGCGCGAGGAGGCGCGTGCGGCGGATGCGCGTGTGGCGCTTGAGGACGCATCGACACTGCCTCCGCTGCACGGCGTTCCCTGCACGATCAAAGAGTCGTTCTTCGTGAACGGCATGCGCTCCACCGGAGGCCTGCTCGCGCGTCAGCACAACGTTGCGAGCGAGGACGCGGTGGTCGTGAGGCGCGTGCGCGATGCGGGCGCGATTGTGCTCGGTACGACCAACGTCTCGGAGCTCTGCATGTGGATGGAGAGCGAGAACCAGGTCTACGGCCGCACCTCGAATCCCTACGATGCGACGCGCGGTGTGGGCGGCAGCTCAGGCGGCGAGGGCGCCTCGGTGAGTGCGGGCTTTGCGCCCTTTGGCTTGGGCGCCGATGTCGGCGGTTCCATTCGCATTCCGGCGTTCATGAATGGCATCTACGGGCACAAGGCGACGGGCGGTTTGATCCCCAACGCGGGCCAGTATCCGATGGTCACCACGCGCATCCTCGCGTCCGGCCCGCTCTGTCGTCGCGCGGAAGATCTGATGCCGCTGATGCGCCTTCTGGTGGGCCCGGATGCATCGAGCCCCGAGTGTGAGGCGATGCCTTTTGGAGACCCGTCCGAGGTCTCGTTCGAGGGCATGCGCGTGCTCAGTGTCGACACCAACGGTGTCTCGCGCGTGCACCCGGAATTGCGTGCTGCACAACATCGTCTCGCAGCGCACCTGAGCTCGCGGGGCGCGCATGTGGAGACGCGCAGCTTCGCGCGCTTCAAGAAGTCGGTGCTCTATTGGAGTGCCGCGATGTCGTCGGCGGGTAGCGAGGACTACGCCGTGCTCTTGGGCAACGGCACACGCATTCAAAAGACGCGCGAGCTCATGCGCATGCTGACGGGCCGCTCGCCTTTCACGGTGCCCTCGATGGCCCTCGCGCTCATCGAAGACATCCCCAAGCTCCTCCCCGACAACTCGCGCGCGATGCTCGATGAGATGCGAGCATTTCGCGCCGAGCTGGAAGACGCCATCGGCGATGGTGTGATGCTCTTCCCCGGCTACTCCGCCCCCGCACCGAAGCATCGCGCGCCCTGGGCGAGCCCGGTCGCATGGGCCTACACGGCCATCTTCAACGTCACTGAGATGCCCGCGACGCAAGTGCCGCTCGGCCTGAGTCGCGAGGGCCTGCCGCTTGGATGTCAGGTCGTCGGCGCACGCGGCGCGGATCACCGCACCATCGCCGTCGCCCTTGAAGTGGAGCGGGCCATGGGCGGTTGGGTCGCGCCGCCGCATCTCGCTCCGTGATTGCGCTTCGCACGGGCCACGACATTTCGCGCAACTTCGGAGACACTCCACGCTCAACCTCAGGAGGGCCGCTATGGAGTGGAAGTTCTCGTATTCGCGTTGGACGGGCATTTGGTTTGGACCCATCCCCGTCGGCATGATTCTCGGTGTCGTGGTCATCATCGGGTGGGCGCTGTTCAAGGCTATGAACTGAGCGCTCTGCGAGCGAAGCGCAGTACGATGGTCGAATGAAGACCCTGCGCCTCGCCTCGCTCCTTCTCACCGCGCCCCTTCTCGCGACCGCGTGTGAGTGCACCCCAGCAACGCCGCTTGATGCGGCGATGGGCGATGCGGGGGATCTCGGCGATGCGCCGCCCGGCGATGACGCGTTCGTGGTGCGTTGCACCGAGCCGCCCGAGCTCGCCCGTGGTGGCGAGGGCATCGACCCGTTGCCGCCTGTCGCAGGCCAAGCGCGTGCTGGACGCGCCGTCGAGGGTGACCTTCCGGCCTTCCGATCAGGCCTTCAGACATGGCAGCCCGGTGACTTCATCCTCGCGAACGAGCACGTCGCGATGGTCATCGAGGATGTCGGTCGCTCCGACCTCTACGACCCCTGGGGTGGCCGCCCCGTCGGCATGGCGCGCATCGAGGGCGGGCGCATCACGGCCCCGGGTGACTTCGGCGAATTCTTCCTTCTGGAGGGCCGCTTCACGGTGCTGACCGAGAGCGTCTCGGTGATGAATGACGGCAGCGATGGGCAGCCCGCGGTCGTGCGTGCGCTCGGCTGGCTGAGGCCGCTTCCCTTCTTCGAGAACATCACCGACACGCTCCTCACCGCCGATTTCTCAAGTGTGCGCGCGGCCATCGACTACGTGCTCGCGCCAGATTCAAATCATATTGATATCTACTTCGAAAACGCCTCGGGCTCCGAGCGGGAGCTTCGCTCAAACCTCTCGTTGCACGGCTTCATGTACGGGCCGCGCATGCCTGGCTTCACGCCTGGCGAGGGCTTCAACGCGACGGCCGTGCCGAGTGCATTTGCCGCGTGGGTGGATGATTTCGGGACGAGCTGGGCCTACGAGCCACCGGCGGGGCGCCTCGGAGGTGGCATTGAGGCCTCGGGCTTTACGGGGCGCATCGGTGCGGCGATCACGTTGCCTCCTTGCGTTGTCTCGCGCCGTCAGCACGCGCGCATCACGATCGGTGCGGGCGATGGTCTCGATGCGCTCCTTGTGACGCGTGCACAGCGCACGGGGGATGCACTGCGTGTGATCTCGGGCGTTGTCCGCGAGGCCGATGGAAGCCCGGCAGCAGGTGCACGGGTACACGCGCTCTCACCCGAGGGCACACCGCTCACGCGCTCGCTCTTTACGGGTCCGGATGGTCGCTACGAGGTGCATGTCCCTGCGACCGATGCCGTCGATCTGCGTGCCTGGCGACGCGGTGCGCTTCCGACGACGGCACAACGCGTCGCCACGAGCGATGGCAGTGAAGACATCACACTCGGCGGCGAGGGGACGCTCATCATTCGCGCCACGGACCTCGATGGCGCCGCGCTGCCTGTGCGCATTCAGGTCATCCCAACAGGCACGACCGTGTTGCCCGATGTGCCTGGCTCTTGGGGTGAGGATACGGACCCGCGGGGCCGCACGAATGTCACCTACGCGCACACGGGCAACGCCGAGATTCCGCTCGCTGTGGGCACGTACCGCGTCGTGGTTTCGCGCGGCTACGAGTACGAGCTCGTGGAGGCGATGGCGGCGATCACCAGCGGCGCCGATGTGACGATCAACGCGGTGATGGAGCACTCGGTGGAGACGACGAACACGCAGTGCGGCGACTTCCACATCCACACGCGCCGCAGCAACGATGCGCCCGATGACGGCGAGCTCAAGGTGCGCGCGGCCGTCGCCGAGGGGCTCGAGATTCCGGTGCGCTCCGACCATGAGTATGTCGAGGACTTTGAGCCGGAGATTGCACGTCTTGGCGTCGGCGCGTTCGCCTTCGGCATCGGCTCGGTCGAGATGTCGAGCATGGAGATCTGGGGCCACATGGGTGTCTTTCCGCTCACGCCCGATGCGACGGAGGTGAACGGCGGCACGCCGCTCTGGCAAGAGTTTCCGCAGCCCGCGACGCCGATGACACCGCTTCGCACGATGTCTCCGCCCGAGGTGTTCAACATGGTGCGCGCGCGCCCCGAGAGCCCCGCCATCATCATCAATCACCCGATGGGCTCGACGAATTATTTTGGCTACTGCGGCTACGACCCGGTGACCGGCATGGTCGAGCGCGAGGCCGATTGGGATGAGGACTTCACCCTCGTTGAGGTGTTCAACGACTTCCACTGGCGCGGGACCGAGGTCGGCGTTGTTCCAAGCTGGCTCTCCCTTCTCAACCACGGAAGGCGTGTCTTTGCGGTGGGCTCAAGTGACTCCCACGGCATCCAATCTTCGCCGGTGGGCTATCCGCGTACCTGCATCGATGTGGGCACCGATGACCCGCGCATGCTGACGCCGAGCCTCGTGCGTGATCGCTTGCTCGCAGGACGCGCGACGGTATCGGGCGGCATCTACCTCGACGTGAGCGTGGGTGGTGTCCGTCCGGGTGGCGAGGCGCGGGGCCTTGGGATGCGAACGCCCGTGCGTGTGCGCGTGCAGGCCGCCTCATGGATTGATGTCGACGCCTTCGATGTGGTGGTGGATGGCGTGATTCGAGAGACGATCGAGATCCTCCCGGCAGACCGTGATCCGATGCATCCCGAGGTGCGCTTCGATCGCGATGTGCAGGTCGATGTGGCCGCGATGAATGGCTACGTGGTGATCGCGGCGTATGGCGATCGGGCGCTTGAGCCAGTGCATCCGGGACGCATCCCCTTCGGTGTGTCGAATCCCATCTTTCTGCAGCGCTGACGCTGTGTAGCTGCGTCGCTTCGCGCCGCGGGTTAGGGGCTCTGTAGCTGCGGCGCTTTGCGCCGCGGGTCAGGGGCCGCTTCGCTTCCCCCGACACCCCCTTCCGCTACGCTCCTCGCTTCGCTCCTCACGTACGCGGGATCTCTCGGGAAGCTGCGCTTCCCTGCCGATGGGCACCCCTTCGCTTTTGTGGGCTCTTCGCTTTGCGAAGTCGCTTGCTTCCCGATCCAGTTCGGAAACTTGCTGGAGCGTTGTCAACGTCGTGCTGATTTCGGTGCTGCTAGGCGCCTGCACGCCGCATCTGCTCTTGCGAGTGCGCTGAGTGCCTTCGTGGCTTCCTCATGGTCGAGCCACGCGAAGCCGATGCGAAGGTGTGGCAGCGGGTCTCTCTCCAGCGTGAATGCGCTTCCGATGTCGACTCTTGCGCCTTGTTCACGCGCCTTCGATGCGATGGCGTGCCACCAGGCTTTGCTCTCTTCAATGCGAGGCCAGAGGGCCAGGCCTCCCGAGGGCAGGGTCAGGTTCATGCGCGCGCCAAAGAGCTTGGTCAGGCCCTCGATCATGTGTGTGCGGCGCGCGAGAAAATGACGGCGCACACGGCGTAGATGCTGCTCGATGATGCCTGCCTCCATGAGGCTTGCGAGGGCCGATTGCAGGACGTGATCGCCCTGCCTGTCCGAGGCGAATCGCAGGGCGCTGACGGCATCGAGGAGCGCTCGCGGTGCCGCGATGAAGCCGATGCGTAGACCAGGTGCGAAGAGCTTTGAGAGCGAGCCGATGTAGAGGACCGAGCCGTGCTTGTCCTGCGCTGCGAGCGGTGCGATCGGTGGCCCCTCAAAGTGGTGCTCGTGGTCGTAGTCGTCCTCAAGGATGGCGAAGCGATGTGCCCGCGCGAGCTCCAAGAGCCGTGCGCGTCGCTCCGGCGCCATCACATGCATCGTTGGGTATTGATGATGCGGGGTGACGTAGATGGCGCGGATCGATCCCTCGCGAAGCACTGCCTCGAGCGCGCTTGTGTCGAGGCCGCGTGCGTCGACGGGGAGTGCAACCAGCGATGCGCCGCTCGCTTGCAGGGTGCTCCATGCAGGGCGGTATCCGGGCACCTCGACGGCGACACGATCACCGGGCCGGATCAGCACGCGCGCCACGAGATCGATCGCGTGCTGACTTCCGTGCGTAACAACGACATCGTCCTCTTGGGTCGCGAGGGCACGCGTGTCTCGAAGCATCGTCGCAAGCGCGCGACGCAGACGGACGTCGCCGCGTGGGTCGCCATAACCGAGCCGCTGCCTTGGGGCCGTCAGCGCCTCCTTGTAGGCGCGCGCGAGGGCCGCGAGCGGTGCCAGGCGCACATCGGGGACGCCCGTGCTCAGGTCGAGAAGGGGAGGCACTGCCGATTCGACGAGCGACGCCACAGGCGGGTACAGCGCGTAGCTTGGCGTCTTGCGCATGCCGTGCAGGGCACCTCCTTGAAGGAGGCGTGTGGGCACTTCAGCGGGCACAAAGAAGCCCTCGCGCGCTCGCGCCTCAAGCCACCCCTCGGCGACAAGGGAGGAGAGGGCGCGGTGCACGGTCTCGCGGTCCACTTCGAACTCCGCGGCGAGCGTTCGCACGCTTGGGATGCGCTCACGAAAGCGGCCGCGTCGAATCTCCTGCTCGATGAGTGCTGCGATGCGTTCTGCGCGTGTTCCATGGGAAGTGCGGACGGAGGCAGTGGGGAGGGTGAGTCGATGCGCGCGCATGCTCCGCGAGCCTAGCGCTGGCTGGATGGAATTCGCGAATCTGGCCGGAATGAGCCAGCCAGAGCGCGGCATCGTTGCGTGATGTCCGACTACCCAGTGCTTCCAGAAACCAAGCTGCGTCGTCATCCCGAGCGCGGCTCCTACGACAAGGCCTCCATCCACGCGCTCCTCGATGAGGCGCTCGTGATCCACATCGTTCATCTCCACGAGGGCGTGCCCTATGCGATCCCAACCGCCTTCGTGCGTGATGGCGAGGATGTGATCCTCCACGGCGCCGTGGCCAATCGCGCGCTCGGTGCGCTGGAGGGTTCGCGCTTCACGCTCTCGGTGACGCTCCTCGATGGTCTCGTCTTCGCGCGCTCCGCGTTCGCGCACTCGATGAACTACCGCTCGGCCGTGCTCTTCGGTGAGCCACGTGTGCTGACTTCGCTCGATGAGAAGCGTCGTCTCCTCGCGCGCTTGGTCGACAAAGTTGCAACGGGACGCTCGGCGCAAGCGCGGCCTCCGACGGACGCGGAGTTGCTCGCAACGGCCGTGATTGCGGTGCGCATCACACATGCCTCGATGAAGTCGCGCGAGGGCGGTCCGCGTGACCTTCCGGGCGATGAGGGGTTCGCGGTGTGGACGGGTGTGGTGCCGCTGCAACTGCGCGCACAAGCAGCAGAGCCCGAGGCGCGCGTGCAGCCCGAGTGGCTAGCACCGATGCTGCCTGACCGACTTCGGTGAATCGCGCCGCGATGCGCGTGCTAGCGTGCCCGCTCTTCGAAGGAGTCCCATGGGACGAGATGTGGAGTCGAGTGCGCAGGCCCCGTCCAATCACACACCGAAGCTAGGGCAGAGCGCACGCGCGCTTCTCGCCTGCGTTGCGCTGGTCGTGTGTGCGAGCGGTCTTGCAAGGTTCTTCGCGAGTGAAGCGTCTGCACAAGCGCGTCCAGCACGTGCCGCGCGCGCGCCGCGCCGCACCCCAAGCCTGTGGGATAGGCAGCAAGGAGAGCGGCGCGCAGAAGTGTTGCGCCTGGGTGCGCGACCCGAGGCGCTCTTGCCGCTGCTTGAGCTCGCGAGCGATTGGGAGCTCGCCCCGCAGACCTCGCTGACGGCGCTTCACGCGCTCGCCGAGAGCCGCACGCTCTTGCCCACGGTGCGTGCATCCGCAGCCACACTCGAGGCCAGCGTGTTGCGTCATCTCGGTCGCATGCCAGAGGCCGAAGCGCGCATTGAGTCGCTCGGCTTCGTGCGTCACTTCCGCATGCTCGGGCCTTTCTCCAACGAGGGTCGTCGCGGCTTTGCGACGGTCTTTCCGCCGGAGACTTCGCTTGAGGCGCCGACGCCGCTGGGCACCGAATTTCAAGGCGCCGAGCATCCGATTCAGTGGCGTGATCTTCCCGAGCGCCGCGATGTCGGCAGCGTCGCGCTCGACCCTTTCATGACGCCAAGCGCGAATGCATGCGCGTTCTTGGAGACCTTCGTCGAGGTGGAGCGCGCAAGGCCGCTCGCACTTTGGACGGGCGCCAGTGGTGCTGTGCGCGTGTATTGGAATGGCCGCGTCGTCTTTGAGGATGCGCACTACCGTGGTGGTGAGCTCGATCGCGGCGTGGCCGTGGTCGAGGCGCGTGCGGGATGGAATCGCGTCCTGGTGAAGCTCTGCAACGACGACGCGGATTTCTCCGCGTACATGCGCTTGAGTGAGGCGAATGGTGCCTTCATGCAGGTCCACGCTGACCCAGCGGGCGCGACCGCAGCGGCGCCCGCGGCAGCCACATCGCAACCCCTTCCCGCAGCGCCCGGTGCAGTCGGCGCGCTGCTCGAGGAGGCCCTGCGCAATGCCCCGAGCGATGCGCACGCGCATGAGGCGCTTGCCCGCTATCTCTCGTACACGACGGGTGAAGAGAGCACCGAGCATCGTGCGCGCGACCTCGCAGCGCGGGCCGTGGAGCTCGCGCCAAGCGCGCAGAACTGCCTCTTCGCAGCACGCCTGCAAGAGACGCGCGATGACATGGCGCGCTTGATTCGGCAGGCCGTCGCGCTCGCGCCGAACGACCCCGAGGTGCAGCTCGCCAATGCCTTTCACGTTGCCGGAGGTGCCAGCGGTGAGCGCTCGCTTCCGCTCTTTGAGGCGATTCCTCCGGACACGACGTTTGGCATCACGGCACTCACCACGCGTGCCCGCATCCTTGCGCGGCTTGGCTTTGATGAGAGTGCGCGGGGCCTGCTTGAGACGCTCGACGCCCGCTTCCCAGAGAGCCTCGTTCACCTGCGCGCACGCATCTCACGTGAGGCTGGCCTCGGTCACACGAGCGTGGCCGATACGCTGCGTGAG
This sequence comes from Sandaracinaceae bacterium, assembly GCA_044373065.1. Lineage (GTDB taxonomy): Bacteria > Myxococcota_A > Polyangia > Polyangiales > Sandaracinaceae > JAFLCL01. The sequence goes on along the minus strand of JBILQT010000049.1, from coordinate 20,722 downwards.
CAACTGCTCACAGCGCGCCCCGATGATTCCAACACGCGTCGCGAGCTCGTCGCGCGCGCGCTGCGCCGCGGTGAGCGCGAGCATGTGCTTGAGGAGATTCAGCGCGAGCTCTTCTATCGGCCAAACTCCGTCGTGGCGCTGGCCTGGGCCTCCGACATCTACGATGCGCTCGGCGATGAGGGCGAGTCGGTGGCGATGCTTGTGCGCGCGACGGAACTGGACCCGCACGATGCGAGCTCGCGCGTAGCGTTGGGTGAGCGACTTTTGTCGTTCGGAAGGCGTGATCAAGCACTCGCGACGTTGCGCGAGGCCTTGGCGTTGCGTCCGCAAGACCCAGGCACGCGCCAGCTGATCGAGCACATCGAGCCAGAGCAGCGACCCGATGAGGCGTATGCGACCGCGATCGAGACCATCCTCGCGCGACGCAGCAGCGAGACGGGCTGGCCGGGGCGTGTGCTCCACGACCTTGAGGTGCGCACGGTGCTCCCGAACGGTCTCTCGAGCGCGTTCCATCAGCGCGTCTTTCAGGTGCACGACGAAGAGGGCGCACGCGCGCTGCGTCAGCACGCGATTCAGTACGAGCCAGGGGCGCAATGGGTCGACGTTCGCTCGGCGCGCGTCTACCGCGGAGACCGCGTTCTCAGTGCCTTTGAGACCGGCGAGACGAGCCTCGCGGAGCCTGAATACAGTATGTATTTCTCGGCGCGTCAGCTCATCGTGAGCCTCCCCGAGCTTGAGCCTGGCGATGTGATCGAGCTTCGTTACCGCATCGACGACATCGGCTCACGCAACGAGTACGAGGGCTACTTCGGGCAGCTTCGTGGCCTCCAAGGCCAGATGCCGATCGAGCGTCTTGAGCACATCATCCTCTCGCCGACCTCGCGCACGCTCGTGTTCAACACGCCCTCGATTGCGCTCGCGCATGAGACGCGCACAGACGGTGATCGCCGAATCGACCGCTTTAGCGCCGAGCACATCGCGCCACTTCGCTCGGAGCCAGGTCAGCCTGGCTACACCGAGATTGCTCCCTACCTCCACGTCTCGACGTACCAGTCGTGGAATGAGCTGGGCCGCTTCTGGTGGTCGCTCTCTGAGCGCCAGTTCGAGCCCGATGCTGACCTTGAGCGCACGGTGCACACACTGATCGACGACACGACGGATGTGCGCACGCGTGTCTCGCGCATCTACGCCTGGGTCATCGATCACATCCGCTATGTCGGCCTTGAGTTCGGCATCCACGGTCATATGCCCTACCGCGTCTCGGATGTCGTCGACCGCGGCTTTGGCGACTGCAAGGACACGGCGTCGCTCCTCTACGCGATGTTCCGCATCGCGGGGATCGACTCGCGCGTCGTGCTCGTGCGCACAACACGCAACGGCGAGATTGGCGAGTCGCCGGCCTCGCTCTCGGCCTTCGATCACGCGATTGCGTATGTGCCCGAGCTCGACCTCTTCCTCGATGGAACCTCCGAGCGCTCAGGCATCGATGAGCTGCCCGTGATGGATCAGGGCGCGCTTGGCTTGGTCGTCGGGCCGAGCACGGTGGAGCTTCGTCATCTGCCCGTGCGCACTGCAGAGCAGGCGGGGCGTCGTCGCGAGCTGACCGTGACCTTCGCGCCGAATGGCTCCGTGACGATGGAAGGCAACGAGGAGCTGATGGGCAGTGAAGCGCCACCCGCCCGTCATCGCTTTGAGGCCGAGGAGAGCCGCGCGCGGCTTCTGGGCGTGACGCTCTCCGGCATGTTCCCGGGCTTTGAATTGACCTCGCAGGAGTTCTCAAGCCTGACCGATCGCAGTCAGCCCGTGCGCTACACGTGGCGTGGCACGTCCGCGCGTTTTGGTGAGCGCAATGGCGCCTCCATTCGCGTGACGCCGACCGTTATCAGTGAGCTGACGCGAAGCTGGGCAAGCCTTCCGCAGCGCACACATGCGCTCGTCCTCGGGCCGCCTTCGCACTACCGCGAGCGACGCACGCTGGCGCTCGGGAGCTTGCGCGCGGAGGTGCCGCGGGGAGGTCTTGTGGAGTCGCCCTTTGGGCATCTCTCTGTGCGCTATTCACGCGTGGGTACGAGCGTGGTCATTGAGACCGAATTGGTCATCAACGCGCAGCGTGTGGAAGTGAGCGAGTACCGCGCCTTCCGCGAGTTCAGCGAGCGTGCGGATGCGCTCCTTCGTGAGCGTGTGGTCGTGTCGGGTGTGGCTGGAGGTGTCCCATGAGGTTGTTGCCTGTTTCCCTCGCGGCCTCGCTCGCACTCACCTCGCTCGCGGGCTGCGGTGGTGCGGTGCAGACGCACGTCGAGTCCACATTGCCAACGCGTCCCGCGATCAACCCCGCGCTCGTTCAAGCGCGCTCGCGGGCCCAGGCGATGCCTGAGGATGCAGCCGCGCAGGTCGCGTGGGCCGAGCTCGAAGCCTTTGGAGACGATGGCGATCCGGAGGCGATCGACGCGTCATTGGCGCGTGCCGTCGCGCTCGCGCCAAGTGATCTCGGCGTGGCCTACGCGCAGGCGATCATCGCGATTCATCGCGGTCGCTACGACGAGGGCCTGGAGGCATTGCTGCGTCTCTTGCGCCAAGCGCCGGCCTCCGAGGATGCGCTTGCTACCGACTACGCGAGCCAGGCCTTGCTCGTCTTGCGTGGCCTCACGACGGATGTGCCAACGCTCTACGCGCGGGCGACGCCGGTGGTCGAAGCGCTCTATCGGAACCCGCAGCACCTCGGCCTTCGCGCACGTCGCGATGCGTTCTTCTGGTTGGTCGACAGAGCCAACATGACAGGCGATGTGACGCGGGCCGCAGCGCTTGAGCGCGAGATGGGCTGTCCGACCTCTGCGCGTGTGGCTGGGCCCTTCGGCATCTATCCGATGCGTGCGTTCGACAACGCGCTTGCCGCGGAAGGAAGCGGCCCGATGGCTGCGCGCTACGACCTCGGCCCAGGCCGCGGGATGGCCGATACGCGAACGGTCGAGGCCGAGCACTGCACGCTCTCGCTCCGCAGCACCGAGCGCGCGACCTCGGGTGCAGGGACGCGCATCGTGGAGTCGACACTGCATGCCAATGCCGCCGGTCACTACACGCTGGCGCTGGATACCGGCGCGAGTGTGCGTGTCTCTGTCGATGGCCGTGCCGTGATCTCGGTGGATCGTCGCCGCGATGAACTCCCGGGCATCGTGTTCATCCCGCTGGAGCTCACGGCGGGCGATCACGAGCTTGAGCTGAAGGTGACCACGCGCGAGGCGCAGACCTGGCTCTCCTGGGTCTTCGATGCGCAGTCGACCTCCTACGATCCCGCGGTGCAGCCCACGACGCCGGAGACCTCCGAGCGTCCAATCGGCCGCTATCTCATCGTGCGCTCCCTGCGTACGCAGGGCCGTCCCATCGCAGCACGCGAGGCGATGATTCGCTTCTCAGGCGGCACGCAGCTCGTCTCCTCCGGTGCGACAAGCCCCTGGCTTCAGCTCGCCGCTGACATTGTGAACAGCGATTCATTCGCACCCGAGTCGCAGCGCGCCGATGAGGAGCGCGCGTTGGTTGCACGCTCGCTTGCACGCGACCCGAATTCGTTTCGTCCGATCTACGACAACGCAGCGATGGAGCCGGAGCAAGACCGTCGCCTTGCGGCGCTGCGCGAGGTCGCCAATCGCTTTCCGAACCTTGCGAGCGTCTGGCTCTACCTGCGCGATCAGCTCCTGGGCGCGGAGTTCTCGGCCGAGGCGCGCACGGCACTCGCGCATGCGATCGAGGCGAGCCCTGAGAGCTGTGATGTGCGCGCGGCCGAGTTCGATGATCTGGTCGAGCGCGGTCGTTACCCGGCGGCCGAGGCGATCATCCCCTCGCTCATGGCCTGCAACGCACACGACCGTGCAGCGCTCTCGCTTGCGGTTGCGCGTCGCGACTGGGCTGCGGCCGATGCCGAGCTGACGCGCTTGTCTCCGCTCCTCGATGAGGATGAGCGTCGCGAAATTGCTTTTGCGATTGCGAGTGCGCGCGGTGACCGCGCAACCGAGCAGCGGCTTCGTGCGGAGATGGAGGCCGAGGCCGAGGAGGGCTCACTCGTCGTGCTTCAGGCAGACCGTCGCTATGCCGCGGGAGACCGCGCAGCCGCGCGTCAGATCTTGGAGGACGAGGCCGCACGTGCGCCGGGAGAGACGCAGGATCTGCGACGTCTTCTCTTCGCGCTCTCGACGCGCGACATCATGGAGGCCTATCGGGTGGATGGCCTTGCAGCGATGCGTCGCTTTGAGGCCTCGGGCCGCAACTACGATGGCTTTCCAGCGGTGCTCGTCTTCGATTACATGGTCACGCGCATTCAGGAGAACGGCAGCGCGATCGACCTCGTGCACCAGATCTTCCGCATCCAGACGCAGCAGGGCATCGAGCACTTCGCAGACGTTTCGGTTCCGGGCCGCGTGCTCACGGTGCGTGTGATTCGTCCCGATGGAACGATCCGCGAGCCCAATGAAGTTGCCGCGCAGACCTCGCTTCCACCGCTCTCGATCGGCGACTACGTCGAGTACGAGCTTGTGCGTGAGCACGCGCCGCGCTGGGGTGATGCCTACCAAAGCGAGGGATGGACTTTCCAAAACTACGACGAGCCCTTCGACCACTCGGAGATGGTCTTCGTCGCGCCCGAGAACATGCCGCTTCAGTTCGATGTGCGCGGCCCTGTTCCTCCGCCGGTGGTGAGCACGGCCAATGGCCTTCGCACGCATCGCTTCTTGATGACGGAGCAACGTCCGCTCATCCGCGAGCCGAATGCGTTTCCTGAGCCCGCGATCCAGCCAAGCCTGCGCGCCGGCGTGCGCGTGACCTGGGAGAGCATGCTCGGCTCGGTCGACGACTTGCTCGCCGATCGCGACCCAGCGGACCCAAGCGCCGCGCGTCTTCTCGCGACGGAGATCCATGCGGGGCCAGAGGTGCCAGCGGCCTTGCGCGTGCAGCGAATTCATCGCTGGGTGCTTGAGAACATTGAGGCGGCCGACGGCTTCTTTGAGCTCGCGCCGACGATGATCTCCGCGCGCTCAGGAAGCCCTGTGCGTGTGCTTCGCTACCTGCTCGCGGCGGCTGGGATTGAGGCGACGATTGGTGTGGCGCGACGCGCCGATGGCGAGGTGCCGCATGATCTCCCGAGCTCGTCTGTGTACTCGGAGGCGGTGGTGCATGCGTCGGTCGAGGGACGTGATCTCTGGCTCTCCACGCTCGGTCGCGGCACAGCGCACGACATCCTTCCACCGGCGCTCGCGGGCCAGGATGTGGTGCTCCTCGATGGCCACCTCACACGCACACGTCTGCCGCTGACGCAGGGCGCGCCGACACAGCAGGTGACGGACCTTGTGGTCGATGTGCAGCCCAACGGCGTCGCATTCGTGGAGGCGCAGATTGTCTGGTCGGGCATTGAAGCCGCGCAGCTTCGGCAAGCGCTGCAGGATGTGCCGCCCGCCGAGCGCAACCGCGTGATCGCGGAGCGCTTTGTCCCAAGCATCATCCCCGGCGCAGAGGCCGACCCTGCACGCGTGACGATGGTCGGGCTCGACGACTGGGAGGAGCCGATGACGATTCGCTTCGCTGCGACATCGAATGCGCTCTTCATGCGCGACGAGTCTGCGATTCGCATGGCGCCGCTCTTTCAGACGGGGCTCGAGCGCGAGTTCGCGCAGCTTCCAACACGCACGACGAGTGAGTTGCTCGCGTACGTGCGCTCGGAGTTGACGCTCACGGTGCGAGGCCCCTTCCGCTTCGAGGCACCGCCCTCGCGTCGCGCACAAGGGCCTGGTGGTGCGGTCGCGGAGGTTGTCTCGGAGACGGCGCCGGATGGCTCTGTGCGCACACGTCGCCGCATCTCGGTGCCGACCACGGTGGTGCCCGTTGCGGATTACGTGGCCCTCACGCGCTTCTGCGAACAGGTCGCCGCGATGGAGAGCCAGAGCGTTGCAATTCACCGCTAGGTGAACGGAAAACCAACGTGGCGTTGATGTCCGCGTGAGTGGGCATGTTACAAACGACCGCATGACGCATCGTTTCGGCACGCTCACGTTCGTTCTTGCTCTCGCTGGCGCAGTTGGCTGCGGCGGGGGATCTCAGTCCAGCAGTTCGGAATCGAACGGGCAGGGCTCTTCGGGCCAGGAAGTCGCTGGCGAAAATGAAGGCTTCGACAACGAAGGCTTCGAGTCTGGCGATCCGCAGGTTCAGCACGCGGGCAACGCGCGCGAGCTTCTCGGCATTCACGCACCGCCGTCTCCCTGGGACGACATGAACCATGAGGCGCAGGAGGATTGGATGGTTGGCCAGGTCCTTCCGATCGCCGCGCAAGACTTCGCGACGTACGACGCAGACCGCTACAGCGCAGTCACCTGCGCGACCTGCCACGGCTCGAACGCCGAGGCCGTCCACTACGAGATGCCGACCGCGCAGCTTCCCGTGCTCCCCACGCCCGGCTCGCCGGACTGGGAGCGCATGAGCCAGACGCCCGCATTCACCTTCATGCACGAGGTCGTCACCCCGACGATGGCCGCGCAGCTCGGTGAAGAGCCCTACAACCCGGCCACGAACTCGGGCTTTGGTTGCTTCGGCTGCCACACGATGCGTCCGTGACGCGCATTTGAAGCCAGCGTTGCTGGTTTCCCCTCGAGAAAGAGACGGCGGCGCAGACATGCGTCGCCGTTTTTGCGTCCGGGCCGCTTACTTCGCGGCAAACGAACACGTTTTTTGCGTTCTTCGTGCAAAAGCGCGTCAACGGTCCACAAAAACATGCCGTATTCCCTGAGGAAATGATGCGTTTCTGAATTGGGGTTATCGAACCACAAAAGTCCCGTCTTGGACGGCAACGTTGGCGTCGGTTCGGGGGAATGACGGCGACTTGGACGGCAACGTTGGCGTTGGTTGGTGGGAATGACGGCGACTTGGACGGCAACGTTGGCGTCGGTTGGTGGGAATGACGGCGACTTGGACGGCAACGTTGGCGAGCGAGGCGCGGGGCAGCGGTCCCGCGGTCGACGGAGGCCGCGAAGCTCGCGTGGTACCGTGAGGCGATGCGCGCAGCCGCTCTTGGGATCCTCCTCGTCACATCCCTCTCGGGCTGCATCATCGCGCGCGAAAACCTCCGTGCGTCCGATGCTGCCCTCGATACGCGGGCGGATGCATGGGCGCCCGACGCCTCCATCGATGCGCGTCGTGTGGTCCCAACGCCGACACGGGGCCCGATGCGTTCGTGCCCCTGGGTGTGTGTGCCGGTCGCTCTGCGGGCGCAGTGTGCAGGGCCTCCATGCGTGCCTGCGATGCCGCGGAAGTTTGCGATGGCGTGAGCGCAGACTGCCCCGTCGATGTGCGTCGCTCGGGTGAGTGCAGGGCGGGTTCCGCGTGTGACCCCGCCGAGTCATGCAGCGGCGGCGTCGAGTGCCCTTCCGACCTTCGCGCACCCGTCGGCGCAGGGTGCACGGGCGGCGTCTGCGATGACGCAGGAAGCTGCAATCCGTGCGAGGAAGGCATGCCCTGCGACTCCGGCGTGCCATGCGCCGCGGCGGTGATCCGATGTGCCACGGGCGCGCCTGTCTGCATGGAGACGGGCAACGCGCCCGATGGAACGGCCTGCGCTTCGCTCACCTCGGATGGCCCTTGTTCCGGCCCGTCGGAGTGCCAGGGCGGCATCTGCGTGGTCACGTACCTCAGCGGTGAGGTCTGTCGCGCAGCTGCAGGGCTCTGCGACGTGGCAGAGAGATGCGATGGGTCAGGGCCTGCCTGCCCACCCAACGCCGTACACGATGCGATGCACGTCTGTCGCCCACGCAGCGGCACCTGTGACGCGCCCGAGCGCTGCAATGGTTCGGGCAGCAACTGCCCCACGGATCGCAACGAGCCCAACCGCACACCCTGCAACGCGGGCATGGACCAGTGCTGCGACGGCGTCTGTCGTCGCGGCATGAACCCCTGCTGAACGCATCAAGCGCTCAATAGGGCTTATCAATGCGCGAGGGGCGCTTCGCCTTCCACATCGAGGCGCTCGTCGAGGGCCGAAAGCGTGCGCGCGCCTCGCGTCGAAAGAGGCCCATCGGGGTGATGACGAGGAAGTACATCGGCGTGAGCACGACATAGGCGAGCACGCGTCCGACAACGCCTGAGAGCGCATCGAGTGCGCGCTGGAGCTTGCCGTAGAGGCGCGGTGAGAGGACTGCGAGGAGCACCGTGAAGCACGCGATCAGCGTGACGACGCCTGCCATCAGCGGCCGACCCGAGAGGCGAAGAAGGAGCGCCACAAGGCCAGCGACCGAGGCGCGGATGGAGGCGTGCATCCATGGCGACTGCGTCTTCTTCAGCACAAGGGGCCCAGGCCACACATTGCGCGCCGCACTTCGTTTGCCCGGTCGGTAGCTCATGGCGTCTGCTCGATTTCGCGGAGGGAGGATTCGATCGCAGGGAGGATGGCGCCCGCGAAGAGCGAATGCGCGACCGAGTTCGGATGGTGATCGACCGCGTGCACCCAGAGCGTCACTTCATCCTCCCCGCGGAACGCAGGGAGCGTGTCGACGAAGTTGAGCTGACGCGCGCGCATCGCGGCGCCGATGGTCTCGTGCGTCGCATCGAAGGGGTAGCTCGAGAGGCGCGTCAGGAGCGGCCAGAGTGCGATGAGGAGGCGTCCGCCGTGCGACTCGATGCGCGTGCGCAGGGCCTCAAGCCTGTCGAGCGTGTGCGTCCAGCCCGCCTCATTCGGTGCCGCGTACATATCCTCGTACCAACGCATGGTCGCGGCTCCAATACGTATGCCCTCCAGGCGATCCTGCGCGAGCGCGAAGAGGCGCGGGGTGAAGAAGGAAACGCTTGGTGCGCCCGAGGTCATGCGCCGCCGGTCGACAATCCAATCATCAACATAGCTCTGCTGCGCTTGAAAGGCCTCGGAGCGCTCGGCGTCGTTGAGCGTCATCGCGTACACAACAAGCTCGGGCGTATCCGTGAGATGCGCCTCGATGAAGTCGCCAAGCGCCGGGAAGTCGTAGCCACGACGACCGCAATTGATCACATCGACATCGGTGCGATGGAGCGCATCCGCGACGCGGGTACTGGCGGTGGTCTCGTACATCACGCCTTGCCCCTCGATGAACGAATCGCCCACAAAAAGAACGCGTTTGCGCGTGGGCGAGGGGAGGGGAATCGCATCGCCATCGTGCGCGACACGGCAATGCTCCTCGCTGTAGTGGCCAACAAAACCAAGCGGTGCGGCCTCCGCCCACGAAGCCACATCGGGCATGCGAAGGATGAGCGCATCGGTCTCGGCGAACTCACGTGGACCGAAGGTTGGGTTCACGTTGGGACCACGCACGAGGAGCTGCGTTGGGTAGTGCAGCTCCGGCGTTGCGCCCTCGCGTGGATAGACATCGATGCCAATGCGCTTGTCGGCCGACTCGAGATGCCGCGTCTCATGAAAGCGCGGAGGCGCGATGCCCAGAACGCGCACCGTGACCTCGGCGAGGCCCAGCATGAGGAGCGTGCTGCCCAAGCCCAACGCGAGCTGCTTGCCTCGCTTGTTCGATGTGGACGGACTCGTCATGCGCGCCGAAGGATACGGGGCACGCGGAGAAAGAGCGCGAGAAGAAGGAGGGCCTGCGCGCAGACGAGCAACGGCGGATCACGCAAGAAGCGCAGGCGATCAAACGCCTCCCAATGAATCGATGCGAGCACGTAGAGGCCGCTCAAGATCGAGACGATGCACGTCATCAGCGAGGTGAAAGAGCGCTTCTCGGTGAAGGCGAGGAGCAAGAGCGGAGGCAAGGCATGCGCGAGGTAGCGCTCATGCGAGCCCGGCAAGATGAACGCACCGAGCAACGCGACCATGCCAAGCGCCATGAGGCTCAGGACGCGCTCGCCCTCACGACGCTGCGCTTGGACGACCAAGGTCGCGAGCGTGAGCACAAGAAAGAGCGCCTTGCCGACGTTGCCAATCGAGAGCCACGCGGCGCCCAAGAGGCTTGTGCTCGCAGGCGTTCCACCTTGGACAAAGAGCGACCAAAGGCTCGCGCCATTGGCGACCGCGAGATCGAGATGCGCAGAGCCCGGCGCTTGAAGGACAAAGAGCACATGGCTTGCGATGCCAAAGGGCCAGGCGACGAGCGCGTCGATGGCGAGCATGAAGGTGAGCGATGCAAGAAGGCCCAGCAGCGCTCCTTGCGCGATGCGCATGCGCGCGGGTTGAGGGCGTACGCGAACAACGAAGGCGACCAAGAGCGGCAAGAGCCCAAGCCACGCGAGTTGCTTGGTGAGCACGGTCGCGAAGAGCACGGTGATGCACGAAAGGCCGTAGACGAAAGGCGATCGCGCGATGCGCTCATGGAGGATGAGATGCAGCGCCAAGAGCTGAAGTGCGCTCGCCCATATATCAATCTGACCAAAATAGGCGCCCATCGCCCAGGTGCTCGGCATCGCGTAGACGAGCAGCGCAATGCGAAAGGGATGCTTCTGCTGAAGGCTCTGTGCAGTGAGCGCGGTGCTCCAAAGAAAGAACGCCTCACCCAGCGCGAGCATCACTTTGTGGATCGCGATGAAGCCGCTCAACTCAAGCGTGAGCCCTGTGGCGATCTCGAAGAGGCGCGCTGGCCCACACACGATCAGCACGCCGAGGATCGGGTAGTTGAGCCCAGGCCCATGCGCGTAGAAGTCGGGGCCTTCACGAAACGCACGGAGCCACTCGAAGAAGAAGGCCATGTCGCCCTGGTGCCCCTCGTGTCGATGCACAAGGAGCCACGCGAAGGGCAGAAGAAGGACGAGTGCTTCGCGCGATCGAAGCGAGGCGTTCAAGCGAGTTCGGTGTGCAGACGTTGGTTGTTGGTTTCTCTCGCGAGAAAGTCGTTCACGCGTGTCCACGCCGTCGCAGCACAGGGCGCGTTGTAGACGTCCGCATCGCCCTCGCGCATGAAGGCGTGGCCTGCCTCGTAGACGTGCACTTCCATCTGCTTACCGAGTGCGCGTACCTCGCTTGCGAAGGCTTCGATCGTATCGGCGCGTGCCCAATCATCGTGGGCTGCGAAGTGTGCTTGGATCGGGCACTTCACCTTCGAGGCATCGAGGTAGCTGCGCTTGGGAAGGCCATACTCATTCGCCGATTTCCCTACCGGGAAAATGAGTGCGATTGCGGAGATACCGCTGACGCTCGTGGCGGCCGCGAGGGCCATCGCACCACCAAGACAGAAGCCCGTGACGCCGACCTTGCCCTGCGTGCGCCTTGCGAGTGTGATGACCGAGGCCTCGATGATCTCCATCGAGCGCTCCGTCATCATCCGGTTCATCAGCTCGCCTGCGCGTGCGGCATCCGTTGCGACCTCGCCGGCGTAGAGATCGGGCACGAGCACGGCGTAGCCCTCACGCGCGAACTTCTCGCCCAGCGCGACCATCGCGTCGTTGAGGCCATACCATTCATGCATCACCACCAGGCCCGCCTTCGGCTCGCCCTCGATGCTGAGGGATGCCTTGAAGGGTTGGCCATGGGCCAAGAGCGTGACGCGTTCGGTTTTCATCGGCGCAGCGTCGGCGACGAATGGGTTCGAGCGCAAGCGTGACGACGGAAACGAAGAAGGCATGAGCTTGTGACTCATGCCTTCATCCGATCATCGTCGTGGGAGCTCAGCCGGCCTGACGCTTCACTTCCGTGAGCACCAACTTCGCAACGGCCTTGAGCGTCTCGAAGACACCCACGCCAGTTGACGCGACAGCCTCGAACTCGGGCACGCCCGCGGGGTTCAGGAGGGAGCGAAGCTCTTCGACAGGCGCCACGCTCGGCATGTCGCGCTTGTTGTACTGGATGACGTAGGGAAGCTTATCGAGCGAGTAGTTCTGCTCGGCGAGGTTCGTGCGCAGGTTCTCGAGCGACTCAAGGTTCGCCTCGGTACGCGCAATCTGCGAGTCGGCCACGAAGACGACGCCATCGACGCCCTTCAAGATGAGCTTGCGGCTTGCGTCGTAGAAGACCTGACCGGGCACCGTGTAGAGATGAAAGCGCGTCTTGAAGCCGCGGATCTCACCAAGGGCGAGCGGGAGGAAATCGAAGAAGAGCGTGCGCTCCGTTTCCGTCGCGAGGCTGATCATCTTGCCCTTCGCGTCGGGATTCGTCTTTGTGTAGATGTACTGAAGGTTCGTCGTCTTCCCGCACAAGCCGGGGCCGTAGTAGACGATCTTGCAGTTGATCTCTCGGTTCAGGACATTGATGAACGACATGGGGGCTCCGTTTCAGCGCGTGCTCGGGCTCGGGCTCAGTCGTTGAAGAGGTTGTCGATGTCGTCGTCGGTGATCTCAGCGAACGGCGTCTCGCGGTTCGGGTCTTGGACCTTCCGCATGAGCGTCTCGAAGATGACGTTGAGCTCTTCGCTCGCCTTCTTCACGCGCAGACGAACAAGGCCAAGGCTCGTCTTGCTGTCGAAGATGACGACGAGAATGACGCGGTTGCCGACGATCTGAATGTGGATGTTCGCGCGCTCGCCCTCATGGAACTGCGTCGTGAACTCGTTCTCGCGGAGCAGCTTCGCCATGCCGCCGGTGGCAGCGATGTTGCCGGCCGTGAGCGAAGCGAGGCTGGTCGTATCGAGCTGGTCGGTCTCGCCGGCCTTGGCGATTTCCTGACCGTTCTTGTCGATGACGAAAACCACGCGGGCGTTCGCTTCCTTCACCAGCCGATTCACGATCGTCTGGATCTGGTTGAACTCCTCCTCGTACATCACCATCTGCGGGTTCGTCATGAGCTCCTCAAGGTCAGGCCAGCCGTGAGCACGACGCATGGATCAGTCCGTCGAGCGTCTCGTCAGCGCGACTCGTTGGTACACCCTTTTGACTCACACCGTAAAGACTGATCGACGCAGCAATGCAGCAACGCATGAGATGCGGAGTCGTCGTCACCTTTTCGTCAAACGCGGATGTTCAAGCTTGCGCTCGATGATGGCGTCGGCTTGTCTTCGCCGCGATGACGTCACGCTTCTCTCCCATCGCGATCGTTGGACGCGCCTGCGTGCTCCCCGGCGCGTCTTCCCCGCGCGCACTTGAAGAGTTGGTCTTCGCCCGCGGCATCGCGACGGGGCCCGTGCCCGAGGGTCGCTGGGTGTTGCGGACAGACGACGTGCTCGCGAAGGAGCCCTCGGGCGACAAGGCCTGGTCTTCGCAGGGCGGCTACGTGCGTGAGAGCGTTGCGGCACAAGGCATCGAGGCCTCACTCGACCCGCTCGTGCACTGGCTCGCGAAGGCCTCCTCGGAGGCGCTGCAGGAGGCGAATCTTATTGGCAAGGTTGCTAATAATCGGATCGGCGCCATCGTCGGAAACCTCTCGTTTCCCACCGACGGCCTCGCAGCATTCGCAGAGAACGTCTGGCTGGAGAACACCTCGCTCACGGCCTCGCTCTCCGGCGCCGCGAAAGACGATGCGCGCAACCGCTTCATGTCGGCCTGGCCGATCCAGCATGTGGCGAAGTCGCTTGGCCTGGGCGGCCCGACGTACGCGCTCGATGCGGCCTGTGCATCGTCTCTCTACGCCATCGCGCATGCAGCACGTGCGCTTCACGAGGGGCGCGCCGATGCGATGATCGCGGGCGCCATCGCGCGGGCCGATGACCTTTTTATTCATATTGGATTCTGTTCGCTTCAAGCGCTGAGCAAGACGGGCCAATCACGCCCCTTTCATCGCGATGCCGATGGCCTCTTGCCTGCCGAAGGTTGTGCGCTTGTGGTGCTGCGACGGCTCGAGGATGCCGTGCGTGATGGCGACAAGATCCTCGGTGTGATTCGCGGTGTCGGCCTCTCGAATGATGGCCGTGCACGAGGTCTCTTGGCGCCAAGCGAAGAGGGACAGATTCGCGCGCTGAACGAGGCTTACGCGGGCGCAGGGCTCTCGCCCGATGACGTCGACTACGTCGAGTGCCACGCGACCGGGACGCCGATTGGTGATGCAACGGAGCTGCGCTCGATGCGCGCGGTGTTTGGCAATCGGCGTGTTCCGATTGGCTCGCTCAAGGGCAACCTCGGGCATCTGATCACGGCTGCGGGCACGGCCGGTGTGCTCAAGGTGCTGGGCGCTTTTGCGCAAGGCGCGCTGCCTCCAACGCCCTTCCTCGACGATGCGAACACGCGCAACCAAGCGCTGCATGAGCTTGGCTTTGATGTCGTGACCGATGCGCGCCCGTGGCCTCCGCGCGATGCATCGACGCCGCGTCGCGCAGGTGTGAGCGCGTTTGGTTTCGGTGGAAACAACGCGCATCTCATTCTCGAAGAGTGGCGCGGGCAGGCGATCGAGACTGCGCAGGTGGGTGTGCAGCAAGAGCGCATCGTGCTCGTCGACATGGAAGCACGCGCTGCGGATCTGCCGGATGCGCATGCGTTTCAGCAGCTTGTGTTGAACGGTACATCGCGCATTCGTGCGCGTGAGGATGGAGCGCAATCGGCGCATGCCGATGAAGTCGTGCTCGAACTTGAAGGGCTGCGCTTTCCGCCGACGGACCTCGAGCGAACGATTGCGCAGCAGACGCAATTGCTCGGTGCCGCACGCGCACTCATCGCGCGTCATCCAGGCCTTCCACGCGAGCGCACGGCCGTCTTTGTCGGCATGGGCTGCGATGCCGATGTCGCACGCTGGGGCGCGCGTTGGCGTTTCCCGCTGCGTGCGAAAGGGCATACTTCACAAGCCATTCGGGCTGGCCAAGAGGCGTTGGCAAAGACGCTCACGGCCTCGACCGTCGTCGGCACGATGCCGAATATCCCCGCGAACCGTCTCTCCTCGCAGCTCGATTTTGGCGGGCCGAGTCACACCGTCTCGGCGGAGGAGCACTCGGGCCTTGTCGCACTCGACCTCGGTGTCGAAGCGCTGCGCAATGGCGACATCGATTGCGCGCTTGTCGGCGCTTCGGATTTCTCCTCGGAGCCTGTGCACGAGAGGGCGATTGCGGCGCTCCTTCCGAAGTCGATGCATGTCGCGGGCGATGCGTCTGTCGTGCTCGTGCTGATGCGCGAGTCTGATGCGCTGATGGCGCAGATTCCCGTGCTTGCGGTGTTGACGGAGGGGCTCACCGCGCAGGCCGCGAGTTGGTCCGTGCGGCCTCATGAAGGCGCGCGCTCACTCGTCCTTCAAACGGGCCACGCGCATGCGGCTTCGGGGCTCTTGCATCTTGCGGCGTCGGCGCTCGCACTCACGCCGTCGTTGCCTGAGGCACGTGTGGAGACCGAGTCGCTCGTGGGCCGCGTGGACTTGCGCACCCTCGCGCTGCACCCAGGCCTGCCGCGTCGCCCGCTCGTTGCGAATGTTCCCGCGAAGCGCCCGCTTCGGCTTCTTGCGCATCCCGCGCGTCCGAATCTCTCCCGATCATTTCCCGCTGTTTCGAAAGCGCCTTCCATGACGAAGCCATCCTCGAAGTCACCAAGTCTCTTCATGCCCGCAGCGCCCACGCTGCCCTCCGTCCGTACGCATGCGTATGGTGCGAACGGCTCTGCGAATGGGTCCGCGAACGGACATGCGAATGGTCGCAGCAAGAGTGCGCCGCCACGTGCGCCACAAGCACCGGCGCAGCCGGTTCAAGCCCTCCCCGTGCAGCCGACGTTGCCGGGCGTGAGCGTCCTTGAGAGCTCGCCGGCATCCGATGGATTTGCCGTTGCGCAGCGCTCGATCGCCGAGGCACATCGCGCCTTCATCGCGCAGCAAGCGGCGCTTCACGCGCAGTTCCTTGCGATGCGTGAGCAGTCGATCGAGATGCTCTGGTCGGTGCCAACGACAGCATCGGAGGTCGAGACGTTGGAGGCGGCTCCGATGCCGCAGCCGATTCAGGTGCAGAGTCCGATTCAGGTTCAGAGTCCGATTCAGGTTCAGAGTCCGGTTCAGGTTCAGAGTCCGGCTCCGGTTCAGGCACCGACGCCCAAGGCCGCGCCTGAGGCTGCACCCGCAGCGAAGAAAGTGCTGGCGAAGCCGGGCGCGAAGGTCGGCGGTCTCAAGCCTGCCGATGTGATTCCGACGCCGCGTGGGCCGACGTTTGATCGCGAGGGGCTGAAGATTCACGCAGGTGGAAATATTAGCGAAATCTTCGGTCCGCTCTTCGCCCAGCAGGACCCGTACGCCGTTGTGACGCGCATGCCGATGGAGCCGATGCTCTTGGCCGACCGCGCGACGGGCATCGATGCGGCGCCGGGTGTGCTCGGTCGTGGCGTGACGTGGACTGAGACTGATGTGCGCTGGGACAGCTGGTACCTGCACGAGGGGCGCATGCCGGGGGGTGTGCTCATCGAGTCGGGCCAGGCCGATCTCTTCCTCATCTCGTACATGGGCATCGACTTTTTGAACCGCGGTGAGCGTGCGTATCGCTTGCTGGGTTGCGAGCTCACCTACCACCGCAGCCCGCCCGCCGCGGGCGAGACGATCGACTACGACATTCACATCGATGGCCATGCGAACCAGGGCCCGATTCGCATGTTCTTCTTCCACTACGACTGCCGCGTGCGGCCGACGGGCACGCCGGGCCCAGGCCTCGATGGGGTGAAGTCGGATGCGTACGAGGGCAAGCCGCTGCTCACGGTGCGCAATGGCCAAGCGGGCTTCTTCACGCGCAAAGAATTGGATGACTCGGCGGGCATTCTTTGGAAGCCCGAGGAGCAGGAGATCGTCGCCAAGCCAAGGCTCGATGCGCCTGCGGTCGACATCGGCGCACGCGGCTTCTCCCGCGAGGATTTGGAGGCCTTCAGCGAAGGGCGCGTCGTTGATTGCTTCGGCGCGAAGTTCACGCCCACACGCGCCCATGTCCGCACGCCGCGCATCGCCGGTGGACGCATGCTCTTCCTCGATCACGTCGATGTCTTCGACGCCAAGGGCGGCCCCTGGAAGCGCGGCTATTTGAAGGCGACCACGCCGATTCACGAAGACGATTGGTACTTCCCAGGGCACTTCAAGAACGACCCGTGCATGCCGGGCACGCTGATGTTCGAGGGCTGCCTTCAGGCAATGGCCTTCTACCTCACCGCGATGGGCTTCACGCTCGCGCGCGACGGCTGGCGCTTTGAGCCGATCACCGATGAGCCCTACAAGCTGCTCTGTCGTGGACAGGTCACGCCGACGTCGAAGGTGCTCACCTACGAGGTCTTCGTCGAAGAGGTTGTCGCGGGGCCGATTCCGATGGTCTACGCCGACCTGCTCTGCACGGTGGATGGCCTCGGCGCCTTCCACGCGCGTCGCATGGGCCTGCGCATGGTGCCGAGCTGGCCGCTCGCCGAGCGCGCGCGCTTGATCGATGCGGACGCGCTTCCGCCGCCGCATGGGCAAGAGCCGATGTCGCTCTCGCAGATGGACCCGACGAAGACCGTCGCGATCGCGCCGAATGGCCCCTCGAAGGGCTTTGTCTTCGACTACGCATCGCTCGTTGCCTGCGCTTGGGGCGCGCCCTCGAAGGCGTTTGGTCCCATCTACGCGCGCTTCGATACGCACCGCAAAGTCGCGCGACTTCCGGGCCCGCCGTATCACTTCATGAGCCGCATCGCGAAGGTCGAGGGCGAGATGGGCATCGCGAAGGCGGGCGCGAAGGTGGAGGTCGAATACGACGTGCCGAGCGACGCTTGGTACTTCGAGGAGAACGGCGCTGCGGTGATGCCGTACAGCGTGCTCATGGAGGCCGCGCTGCAGCCCTGCGGTTGGCTTGCGAGCTACATCGGCTGCGCGCTCCTCACGGACGACGACCTGCTCTTCCGCAACCTCGATGGCAAGGCGACGGCGCACTCCGAGATCGGTCGCGATGTCGCGCTCTTGCGCACGCGTGCACATCTCAAGTCGTTCTCGCAGGCGGGCACGATGATCATCGTCGCGTTTGACGTGGCGCTCTTTGCGGTCTCGCGTTCGGGCGAAGAGACGCTCGCGTACTCGCTCGACACGGTGTTTGGCTTCTTCCCGACGTCAGCCTTCGAGAACCAAGCGGGCCTTCCGATCAGCGCCGAGCAGAAGGCGCTCTATGAGTCCAAGACGCTCAACCCGATTGCACTGGAGCAACGCCCCTTTGCGCTCACGCAGGGCTCGGCGCGCCTCGCGAATCCGTTCTTGCTCATGCTCGATCGCGTGACGCACTTCGACCCGCAGGGAGGCAAGGCGGGGAAGGGTGCGCTGCGTGCGGAGAAGGATGTCGACCCAGGCGAGTGGTTCTTCCGCGCGCACTTCTATCAAGACCCGGTGCAGCCAGGCTCGCTCGGCGTGGAGGCGATGTGTCAGCTCCTTCAGCTCGCGATGCTCAAGCTCGACTTGCATGAGGGCATGAAGTCGCCGCGCTTTGAGGCTGTCGCGACGGGCCTTGCGCACGTGTGGAAGTACCGCGGCCAGGTGGTGCCCTCGAACCGCACGATTGGCTGCACGGTCGAGGTGCTTGAGATTGGCAAAGACGCGCGCGGTGTCTTTGCGAAGGCCGATGCGAGCCTCTGGGTGGATGGCAAGCGCATCTACGATGCGAAGGGCCTTGCGATGCGCATCGTCGATGACGCGACGCATGCGACCAAGCCTGCGCGCGAGGAGCAAGACAGGACCACGCAGCTCTCCTCGACGGAGGTGCGCGCGATGCACGCCTCTCGCCCCGTGATGATCGAGGAGACGCTGGATCCGAGTGTCGATACCTGGCTGCGCGATCATTGCCCCACCTGGGTCATCCCGGCCCTGCCGGCGATGTCGATGCTGAGCCGCATGAAGCACGCCGCCTCGCTTGCGTTGGGCGCTCCTGTGAGTCGCATCGAGGGCTTGCAGATTCATCGCTGGGCGACCTTGCCGAATGGCGCGATTCGCTTGCGCACGCTGGCCAGCGTGACGAGCCCGACGACCTGCGATGTCGCGGTCGAGGTCTTCCGTGAGGCCAAGGATGCGCGGCTCTCGCGCTTCGAGGTGATCTGCAATGCCACGGGCGTGATTGGGCCGCTTGAGCCCACACCCTTCCCGACCTTGAAGGACGCGCATGAGGTCGAGAATCCGTACAAGGCGGATGCGCTCTTTCACGGGCCGCAGTTTCAGCTGCTGACCTCGCTCACGATGGGCAGCACGGGCTCGCGCGGTGTGCTGACGGTTCCCTCCAACGCGACGCTTCGCGAGGAGCTTCTGCTCGATGCAGCGACGCATGTGATCCCGCATGACGCGCTTCATCAGTGGAGCGATGCGCTGCCAACGGATCGTGCGGCCTATCCCTATCGCATCGAGCGCGCGCACTTCATCAGTGAGCTGCCCACCTCGGGCACGGTGGAAGTGGAAGCCCGCTTCATCGAGGCCGGTGAGCATGCGCGGCTGCGCCTTGGGCTCTTTGCGGGCGGCAAGCTCTGCGTCGACATCTCGCTTGTGGAAGTGCTCTTGCCCAAGGGCCCGATCGGCCTCGCAGCGCGTGCAGACAGGGCCGCGTTCTTGCGCGATGCGCGCTTTGTCGAAGGCGTGAGCCTGGCCTTTGTGACGCGCCAAGAGACGGTGCTCGATGCGCGCAACATCGCGCTCTCGAACTGGCTTCCCGGCACGGTGGAGCGCGTCTACCGCATCGAGACCTCCGACATCGCGGCCGAGGTTGCGGTGAAGGATCACCTCGCGCATCGCCTGCGCGTGCATCCCTCGGAGGTGGTCGTCATGCTGCATGGCAGCGAGGCGCGCGCGGCCTACGCGAAGGACCCACTCACCTCCTTCTCGTTCGATCTCTTCCGCGATGGGACGACCGTGCGCGTGACCGAGCGCGGCCCATCCACGCTCGACCTGCAACCGCTCAAGACCTTCTGGCGTCGTCATCTCTCCACGACGGGAACACCGGTCGGCCCCTGGCCCGGTGAGGACCTCTATTTCGGTCTCATCGAGCGCTTCATGCGCCGCATCCGCATCGAGAGCCCCACGGCCTTCGCGAAGGTGAAGGGGCGCAGCGCGCTCTATCTTGGCAACCACCAAGTCGGCATCGAGTCGCTGCTCTTTGGCGTGACCGTCTCTGCGCTCACCGAGATCCCGACGCTCACGCTCGCCAAGCAAGAGCATCGCGAGACCTGGCTCGGCAAGCTCATCACGCACGGCTTCTCCTATCCGGGCCTCAAGGATCCGCGCGTCATCGCGTACTTCGACCGGCAGGATCCGGCCTCCCTTCCGAACATCCTCGGCGAGCTCGGTCAGCGCATGGCGAGCGGCGGACAGAACGTGATGATTCACGTCGAGGGCACGCGCGGTCTCAGCTGTGCACAGCCCGTCACCAAGATGAGCGGCGTCTTTGTCGACCTCGCGATCACGCTCAACGCGCCGATCGTGCCTGTGCGCTTTGTGCATGGCCTGCCGCGCGAGCCGCTCACCGAGCGCATCGAGTACCCCTTCGGCATGGGCCGTCAGGACTACTACGTGGGCGCGCCGATCGAGCCCGAGACGCTGGCGAAGGTGCCTTACAAGGAGCGCACCGAGCTGGTCATGTCGGCGATCAACAACCTCGGCCCTGGGCATGAGAGCGAGGCGCCTTTCGAGAGCGACCCGAGCTTGGAGGCTGAGGTCGCGGCCTGGGCTGCGCATCACAACGTCACGCCGGCGCATGCCGCGGTCGCGCTCGCGTTCCTGGTCTACGGGACGCAGCACGCCGGTGAGCTGAGTGCCGAGGCGCGCACCTGCATCGAGGTGCTTCGTCAGGAGCGGACGGTGGATTCGCTTCCGCATGACGCGCGCGGCATCTGGCTTCGTGAGCTCGCGACGCGCCTTGGCGGCTGACGCATCGGCGTGGTCGATCGAGATGAGGGTGCTAAGCGGCGGGCCATGTTGACC
>JBILQT010000307.1:0-8133 GCA_044373065.1 Sandaracinaceae bacterium | reverse complement strand
GCGGAAGTGCCGAGCTCTGCGAGCGCATCCTCGAGCAAGCGAGCGTCGCACTCGTCCCGGGCGAGGCCTTCGGTCGCCCCAAAGAGGAGCTCACCGCACGCATCGCGTTCGTCGACTTCGATGGCCCGCGCGCCCTCAACGCAGTGAGCGTCATCCCGCGCGAGCAGCCCGTCGACGAGACCTTCCTGCGTCGTCATTGCGCCCCGATGGTCGAGGCCATCGAGGCGCTCGGTCAGTGGATCGCCAAGACCAACAGATAGGTAAACGCATGCTCGACATCGACCCGCTTCGCGACGGCGTCCCGCCCGTGCCCGCCGCTACGATCGTCCCGGTTCGCACCAACAACGAGGGCGAGCTCGAAGTCTTCCTGATGCAGCGGCACCGCGCGACGGCCTTCATGGGCGGCGCATTCGTCTTCCCCGGCGGCAAGCTCGACCCAAGCGACCACGCCCTCGCCACAAGTGCACGCGCCAGAAGCCTCGACGCAGAGCGCTGCCTTGCACAACTTGGCTCGCACGAGACGCTGAGCCCACTCGAAGCGAAGGCACTCTTCATCGCAGCCCTGCGCGAGACCTTCGAAGAGGCTGGCATCCTGGTGGGCATCTCGAGCGCCGACGCGAAGGCCCGCGAGGAGGCGCGCAACGCACTCGCACAAGGCAAGAGCTTCCAAGAGATCCTTGAGACGCTCAACGCAGAGCTCGATCTCACACGGCTCATCCCGCTCGCACGCTGGGTCACGCCCGTCGTCGAGAAGCGACGCTTCGATGCACGCTTCTTCCTAATGGAGGTGCTGCCCACCGACGACCTGCCGAGCCCCGACGCGCACGAGACCGTCTCACAGCTCTGGGCCACGCCGAGGGCCGCGATCGAGAAGCACCTCGCAGGCATGATCGATTTGCCACCCCCGACCCTGCGCACGCTTGAGCTGATGCCCGCGACCATCGCTGAAGCCCTACACAGCGCAAAACACGCAACGCCGCCCTACGTCCGCCCCGTCTTTCGCCCACTTGAACCGTGGATTCTCGCGCTTCCTGGCGACCAGGAGCATCCCGAGACCGAGAAGGCCATCGAGGGTGCAACGCGCTTCACGTGTGTGAACAGCCGCTGGTTCTCGGGCCCCGCAACGAAGTAAACGAGACCCACCCCGCATGACACGGATGTCATGCCCTCCCCGGTCGTTCACAGTCGAAGCGCAGGTATTTCGCAAAGAAGTGCGAATGAACGCTGCGTTTCACAGCGCGGCACGCTGACTGCATAAGCAGTTACGTCGCGCTTCTGCTTATCGCTCCGAACGTCACCTTCCCCCTTCCTTCGACGTTCGAGCGACCAACCACGCAGCCCCTCGCAGCAAGTCTGCCTCACGAACTCCGGTAGGACTCGGCCTCGACTCCAGCCCAACCGTCGGCTTCGCTTAGCTCTTTGCTTTCTCGCGCTTCGCTTCGTCTCTTTGCTTTCGCTTCTTCGCTTCGTTCTCTTGGCTTCCGCTTCGCTTCTGCTTTCGACGCTTGCTTCCAAACTTACTTCAGCGCTTCTCTTTCTTGGCTTCGCAGTTCTTGGCTTCGCAGTGTCTTCGCGTCTCTTATTCGCTTCGATCCAGCATAGGCACGCATTTCACTGAGCGTGCAAGACATCAGGCGGCCTTCGGGTCGCCTGATGCTTTTTCACCGTGAAAAAGCAAAACACGGCTGGGGATCGGCTCCCCCAACGAACGTGCGTCGCCTCGCACGGCATTCCTCGTTTATGCTCGCCGCGATGCGCGCACTCCTCGCCCCGCTTGCCCTCGCCTTGGCCCTCTCCAGTGTCGGATGCGCGACTTGGTCGACCGAAATTCGGCAGGCTGAGGTGGCCTACGATGAGGCGCGACCCGACGATGCGATTGTCTGGCTCGACGCCGTGGGTGACGAGAATGTGGGCCGGCTCGAGTTGGGCCCGCGCGCTCGCTACCTCTACCTGCGCGGCATGACCGAGTTCCGCCTGGGACGTCGCGACGACGCGCTCTATCACCTCACCCTCGCGCGCGAGGTCGCAGGCGAGAGCGGCGTTGGGTTGCGGGCCGAACACGTCACGCTGCTCAACCGCACGCTGACCGAGCTCACGCCGAACTCGCGCACACACCTCGCGCAGCAACCCAGCCTCGCGCACCCCTGATGCGTCTGCAGCTTGCGCTCGCGACCACGCTCGCCCTCGCGACATGCACCCTCGATGCGCGTGCGCAATCCGCCGCGCCAACACCCGCGCTCAGCACCGAAGAGGCAGCCCTGCTCAGCCTCATCGACAGCGCGATTCGCACCCACCCCGCACTCCATGGCTCGGTGCGCTGGTCGTTCGGTTCGGGCGACCAAGAACAAAATGACCACGGTCATCTTTCGATCGACGAGCGCGCACTCTCACTCCGCACGGGCGACAACGCCGTCTTCTTCGCCGACGCAGAACACGTCGCGATGTTCGACCCGCTCCCCGCGCCCGGCTCCTTCCTGCGCCGCGCAATGCGCACGCCGATGACGGACTACGCAGCCATCGCCCACGAGGAGACATCGATGTCTTCGCTCTTCATTCCACGCATCCTCGCGCACACCGCAAGCAGCGCGGATGTTGAGCTCTTGCCGCGCACGCGGTGGACCATGGTCGAGCGCATCGTTGCCCGAGTGAACCTCGGAAACACCCCGGGTCGCATCGAGCGTGTGCTCACCTTCGACGGCCTCGGCGGTCACTTTCGCATCGACCTCTTGAGCCTCGCCCCCGCACGGCATCCCCTTGCCCTCAGCGAACCCGAGCACGCTGGCGCTCACGTCATCGATTTTTGAGCCAGGCAAAGTTCATCCTCAAAGCGCGCTGCAATCGTGGGCCAGGCTTCCTGCTGCATCGCCTCCACCGCAGCCCTCGAGCGCGCCTCAAGCGAGCACCTATCGCGCGTCCAAGGTGCAAGCGTCTCGCGCAGCGCGCTCGGTGAGACGACGAGCACGCCCTCGCCTCCTGCCTCGCCCAACGCGCGATGCGCCGACTCATCCGTCGCGACCACCACAAGCCCCGCAGCAAGCGCCTCACGCGGTGCAACGGGATAGCCCTCCGTGCGCCCTGAAGGCGATGTGCCCGAGGTCGCGAGCATCACATCCGCCCACGCAAAAAGACGCGCGCGCTCTGCTGGATTCACGCTTCCAACAAAGCGCGCGGGCACACGCAATGTGCGAGCGAGTTGCTCAAGCGCAGCGCGCTCAGGGCCATCTCCTGCAACCACAAGCTCGACGTTGCGCAGACCCGCAAGCGCCACCAGCGCGCGGTCCACGCGCTTGATCGGAACCAAGCGCCCAAGCGAGAGCACACGCAACGGACGCATGGTCGCATCGTGCACACGCACACCCTCCGAGGGCACATCGATCCCCATCGGCACAACCTCTCCGTGCACGCCCAAGCGCTCGCGCAGATGTGCAGCGACAAAGACATGACGCTCCGCCCAACGCTTCATCCACGCGCGTGAAAGCCCAAGCCGCGAGGCCAAAAACACATCGCCCGAATGCCAGACCGCCACATGCGGAACATCGAGCGCAGCACGCGTCGACCATGCACACGGAAGCGCCCACTGACTCAACGCCGCATCGAAGCGCGCCTCGCGATGCACGCGCTTCATGGCGCGTGTGAGCGCATACGGAAACGCCAACGCACCGAGGACGCCCTGAGGCGAGGCCCGCAAGTTATCGATCACACCCGATCCATAAAAGGGCGATATGGATGCATGCGGCGCATGCGCGACCTGCACCACCTCAATGCCCACATCGCCAAGCTCACCTGTCGCCTCTGAGGCTGGCGCAAAGACAACACACGTATGCCCTCGCCGCACGAGCGCCTGGCAGAGCGAGCGCACAAAGCCACCCGCCACATCGCCTTCCAGTCGCGGGTAGCTCGTCGTCGGGATCGCAATGCGCATCAGGGCTCAACACCCCGCGCCTGCCACCACGCCCGTGCCAGCACATAGGGCACAACCACGAGCGCATGGCGCGCACCCATACCGCCACGCTTGCCGAAGTAGACAGGGCGCACGGGCACTTCCTCGACGCTCACCTTCGCCTTCGCTAGCCGCACGAGGACGTCGTTCGGGTAGCCGTAGCCATGCCAGAGCGGACGCCTCCGAAGGCGCATCCAAGCCACCCGCGTGAGCGCGGTGTAGCCGCACTGCGTGTCGCTCACAGGAAGGCCACTCACCACGCGCGTCCCGAGCGAGAGCGCGTGAATTCCAAGCCAACGCGGCGTCGACATGCGGGCGCGTGCGTCCTCGGCGAGGAAGCGATTTCCCTTCACATAGTCGGCACGACCCGCCTCGATCGGCGCGAGCAAGGCGGGCAAATCCAGCGGGTCCATCTGCCCATCCCCGGCAAGCACGACAGCGACATCCGCACCCTGCTCAAATGCGTGCGCATAGCCCGTCTGGATCGCAGCACCCACGCCGCGTCTTCTTGCGTGACGCAGCACGCGGACGCGGGGGTCGGCCTGCTGGGCGACGCTCCCGGTCTCGTCCTCGGAGGCGTCGTCCACGACCACAATGCTTGAGACACAACGCGGCATCGTCTCCATCACGCGTGCGATGCGCGATGCCTCATTGCGCGCCGGGACCACTGCCACGATCACAAGCGACACGGTCGGTGTCATCTCGGTCAGCGCGGCAGGGTCGGGCGCACGTGCGCTCACTCCACCGTGACCGTCTTGGCGAGGTTGCGCGGCTGATCGACGTCCGTGCCTTTGAAGTCGGCGACGTAATACGAGTAGAGCTGGAGCGGCAGCACGGTGAGGAAGGGCGTGAGCGCCTCGATCACATCCGGAATCTCCACCACGTCCTGCGTCACACCATGCGCAGCCGTGTCGCCCTCAGTCGCAATCGCAATGACCTGGCCCTCACGCGCGCGCGCCTCCTGAAGGTTCGAGAAGGTCCGGTCGTACCAGCGATCCTTGGGCATAAGCACAATGACTGGAACGGCCGAATCGATAAGCGCGATGGGCCCATGCTTCATCTCGCCCGCCGCATAGCCTTCCGCGTGCACGTAGCTGATCTCCTTGAGCTTGAGCGCACCCTCGAGCGCCATCGGGAAGGAGAGACCACGACCGAGGAAGAGCACGTCACGCGCATCGCGATAACGCTTCGCCAAGTTCGCAACGAGCTGACGCGTGCCGAGCACGACATCGCGCATCTGCACGGGAAGCTTCGCGAGGCCTTCCACAAGCTCGCGACCCTGCGCCTCGCTCACGGTGCCACGACGCTTGCCGAGCCAGATCGAGAGCATCAGCAAGTTCGCGAGCTGCGTGGTGAAGCACTTCGTCGAAGCCACGCCGATCTCAGGGCCTGCGTGTGTGTAGAAGGCCGCGTCCGCCATGCGCGGAATCGCGCTGCCGATCACGTTCGCGATCGCAAGAACCTTGGCGCCCTTCTCCTTCGCCTCGCGCGTCGCCATGAGCGTATCGACCGTCTCACCGGACTGGCTCACGGCGATCACCAGATCACCCTCGCCGATGATCGGATCGCGACCGCGGAACTCACTCGCAAGCTCGACCGTGGTGGGGATTTTCGCGATCGACTCGATGTAGTAACGGCCGGTCATCGCCGCGTGATGACTCGTGCCGCAGGCGAGCAAATAGACGCGACGAATGGCCTTCGCATCGGCTTCCGTGAGGCCGATCTCATGGCTGTACACATCGCCGTTCTCGCGATCCAGGCGGCCGCGCAGCGTGTCTTCAATCGCACGCGGCTGCTCGTGAATCTCCTTGAGCATGAAGTGCTTGAAGCCCGCCTTCTCGGCCATCACGGGCGACCAATCGATGTGCTTCACCGGGCGGTCGACCTTCGTGCCGTCAACGCGCGTGATGCGTGCACCTTCGCGCGTGAGCACGGCCATGTCGCCGTCCTCAAGGAAGATCATGTTGCGCGTGTAGGGCAAGAGCGCGGGGATGTCGGAGCCGCAGTACGCAGCGCCTTCGCCGATACCGAGCACGAGCGGGCTCGACGATTTCGCGACGACGATTTTGTCGGGCTCGTTCTTCGACAGGACCGCGATGGCATACGCGCCATGCATCTCACCGAGGGCGAGACGAACAGCGCTCTCCAAGTCCGCACCGCCCTTCACCTTCTCGTGCACGAGGTGCGCAACAATCTCCGTGTCCGTATCGCTGACGATCTTTGCGCCACCCTTTTCAAGGCGCGCACGCAAGGCGAGGTGGTTCTCGATGATGCCGTTGTGAACAACCGCCACCGGGCCCGCGACGTGGGGATGCGCGTTCACCTCGGAGGGGCGTCCGTGTGTCGCCCAGCGCGTGTGTCCGATGCCAACAGTGCCCGCGACCGGCGCTGCTTCG
The DNA here is from genome assembly GCA_044373065.1 of Sandaracinaceae bacterium. Lineage (GTDB taxonomy): Bacteria > Myxococcota_A > Polyangia > Polyangiales > Sandaracinaceae > JAFLCL01. Next base: position 1,797 of record JBILQT010000307.1, on the reverse strand, counting down.
AGCGCCGCCTGCAGGTTCTTCAGCTTGCCGACCGCGCGAACCACCTTGATGTCGCCACCCGAGTGGATGGCGACGCCCGCTGAGTCGTAGCCGCGGTACTCAAGCCGACGCAGCCCATCGAGCAAAATAGGAGCTGCTTGTTCACTGCCAACGTGACCAACGATTCCACACATTTCGCACCCTCCGACGTCTACCGACGTGCTGTTGATTCCCGAGGCCTCAACACTAACACGCAGTCACTGCGCTGAGGCAGCAGGAGGCGCACTGGCCCCACGAATTGACTCAAGCGTCGTAGCGTTTCCCTCGGTGTCGACGATGTGCAGCGTGCCCCAGTGGGCGAGCGGTTCGGCAACCACCGTTGCATCACCCACGACCACGACGATGCCCGTGTCAGGACGAATGTGCGCGTGCGCAGCGGCCAGCGCCTGCGCCGGCGTGACGGCGCGAATCTGCGAGCGGTACGAGTCCCAATAGTCATCGGGCAGATTGAAGATGCGCAGGTACGCAACCATGTAGGCCACGCGTCCAATCGTCTCGATCTGAAGGGGGAACGAGTCGCTCAAGTAGCGCTCTGCATCCGCGGTCTCGGCGGCCGGTGGTTCCTCGGTGATGATGCGCTGCAGGTGCTCCATGAAGGCGTCCATTGCGAGCTCGGTGCGCGCATTCGGAACAGCCGCGCGCGCACGGAAAGGCGAGACGCCGACCATGTCATCCACACCGCTGTAAGCGCCGTACGTGAGGCTGCGTCGCTCGCGCAGGTCCATGAAGAGGCGCGATGCCGAGGAGCCGCCGAGGATCTGATTGGCCACATCGAGCGCCACGTAGTCTGGATGCGCGCGCGGAATCGTGAGGTTACCGATGGCGATCACGCTCTGCACCGAGCCCGCGCGATGCACGATGTAGACATCACGCGCGGTGCGAACAGGCACCTCTGGAAGCGCCAGTGCCGGGACAGCGCGACCACGCCAGGTGCGGAATGCACGTGTTGTCGAAGCCTGCACCTGGGCCGCAGTCACGTTGCCCGCAACGACCAAGAACGCATTCGAAGGAACGAAATGCGTGCGATGCCATGCGACCAAATCAGCGCGACGCATGCGACCCAGCGACGCCTCATCGAAGTCGAGATGCGCATAGGGATGCGAGCCGTAGGCGAGCCGGAAGAAGAGACGACGTCCCAGCGTGCCCGGGTCATTCGACTCAAGGCTGAGGCGATTCTCTTCGCGTGTCTTGGTGCGCGTGATCTCCGCATCCGAGAAGGCCGGATGCGTGGCGACATCCGCCAAGATTGCGAGCATCGCATCGAGTTGATCCGAGGGCGCGCGCATATCGATATGAATTGAATCTGAGTCCGCGCCCACATCGAGCGAGGCGCCCATGAAATCGACATCCTCGGCCAAGCGCTCGCTTGAACGTGTCGTCGTTCCTTCCTTCAGCAGCGCCGCAACAAAGCGCGCAAGACCAGGCAGTTGCTCCGGATCGCGCGCCATGCCGCTGCGAATCACAAGCTGCGCGTAGACGATCGGGAGCCCGTCCGAGACGACCGTGTTCACCTCAAGACCGTTCGGCAAAGTGGTGCGCGCGATCGGTGGCAGATGCACATCGCGCACAGGCCCGGCGACGGGTGGGGGCTGCTGTGGCGCAGCTGGCGCTTCCGTCGCGGTGGTCTCTCCACCCGCACCCTGCTCGGTCGTCTCGACCGGCGTGGGTGAAGCACTTGGCCCGCAGGCAACCACGAGCATCGAAGCGAGAATCAACGTGAGTCGTGCGATGCGGTTCATTGCGCACCTCCTGCAGCCG
>JBILQT010000306.1:0-8139 GCA_044373065.1 Sandaracinaceae bacterium | reverse complement strand
CTTCTGGGAGAGCAACCGCAACAAGGCGCTGATCGCGGGGCTTCTCTCGCTACCGATCCTCACCTACGTCGGCTTGGGGCACTTCAGCGCGCTTGTGCACAGCGGCACCGAGTACGTCTCGTTTATCGCCTTGCTCGGTGCGCTTTTCGTCGTCGCAGGAGGCATCCATCTCGACGGTGACCTTGAGGGACGCCCCGAGACCAACGCAGCGATTCTCCTCTTCGGTGCGCTGCTCGCGAATGTCGTCGGCACCACCGGTGCGAGCATGCTGCTCATCCGCACGCTCTTGCGCACCAACCAGCAGCGCCATCAGCGCGGGCACATTCCGTTCTTCTTCATCCTCATCGTCTCGAACTGCGGTGGGCTGCTCACGCCGCTTGGAGACCCGCCACTCTTCCTCGGCTTCATGCGTGGCGTGCCCTTCTTCTGGACGCTCGGCCTCTGGCCCGCATGGCTCAGCGTCATCGTGTACTTGCTCACCGTCTTCTACGTCGTCGATAGGCGCGCATACCAACGTGAGAAGGCCAGGGACATCGCCGAGGACAAGAGCCACGTGAAGCCGCTTCGTCTTCGCGGCGGCATCAACATCGTGTTTCTGATCGGCATCGTCATCGCCGTCTTCTTGCCCTCGCCGTGGCGCGAACTCTCGATGTTGGGATGCGCAGTCGCCTCGGTCTTCTTGGGCCCCGCGGCAGCGCGCAAAGACAACGCGTTCTCGTACGTGCCGATCATCGAAGTGGCGATTCTCTTCGCAGGCATCTTCATCACGATGATCCCCGCGCTCGCGATGCTCGAGCATCACGGCGCCGAGCTCGGGCTCACCACGCCAACGCACTACTTCTTCGTCACCGGCGCGCTCTCCTCGGTGCTCGACAATGCACCGACCTACCTCGCCTTCCTCACCGCCGCGCAGGGTCTTGCCGTCGCGAATTCACTTCCCGTGAACGTGGTCGGTGTGGGCACGGAGTTCCTCGTCGCGATCAGCTGCGGCGCGGTGCTGATGGGCGCCAATACCTACATCGGCAACGGGCCGAACTTCATGGTGAAGGCCATCGCCGAGGAGGCTCGCTACGAGATGCCCTCGTTCTTCGGCTACGCAGGCCGCGCCATCGCGGTGCTCTCGCCGATCTACGTCGCGATTGGCCTCTACCTCGCGTTCGCGTGAGCCCGCAGAAAGCTCTCCACCGAGCGCAGCATCGGCGTCACGTCTTCGTCTTCGAGGGTGGGCTTCATGTGAACGCCAGGCTCGCTCTGAAACCACGTGCGCTGCCTGCGCGCGTAGACCCAGGTCGAGCGTGTGACTTCCTCTTCGAGTTGGTCGCGCGTGAGCGTGCCCTCGAGATGCGCCATGACCTCGCGGTAACCGACGCTGCCAAACGCGCGTGCATCCTTGGGCCACGCAGCGCGTAGCTGCGCCACTTCATCGATGAAGCCTGCGGTGAGCATCGCGCGTGTGCGCGCCTCGATCCGTGCACGCAGCACATCGCGTGGGCGGTCGAGGGCGATGAAGAAGTTCTGGTAGCGCGGTGCACCGAGTGCGTGTGCGTCACGCAGCTCTCCCAGCGCCTGGCCTGTCTGCGCGAAGACCTCGAGGGCGCGAACAACCCGCAGCGCATCGTTGGGGTGAATCTTCGCCGCGGCCTTCGGGTCCACCTTCACGAGCTCAGCATGAAGGGCCGGCGTGCCCTCGCTCTCCACGCGCGCCTCCAGTGCACCTCGGATGGCAGGGTCAGGCTCGGGGAGGGCGACCAGACCGCGCACCAGCGCACGCAGCCAGAGCCCCGTGCCTCCGACGACGATGGGCAGCTTGCCGCGTGCGTGAATGTCTTCGATCGCCGAATCGGCCAAGCGTGCAAAGTGCGCTGCATCGATGGCCTCTGTCGGGTCGATCACATCGATGAGGTGATGCGCGATGCCGCCGAGTTCTTCACGCGTCGGCTTGGCCGAGCCGATGTTGAAGCCTCGGTAGACCTGCACGCTGTCGGCGCCGACGAGCTCTCCGTTGAACGCATGCGCGAGCTGCAATGCAAGGCCCGTCTTGCCCGATGCGGTCACGCCCGCCACGACAACGATCGGTGCCTTCAACGTCCGACTCCGCGCGCGAGTTCTCCGAGGGAGACCGTGTGTGCGATGGGCCTTCCGTGCGGGCAGTGCCCCGCGAAGCTCTCCACGTTGCTGAGCGAGACGAGGAGCGCGCGCATCTCCTCCATCGAGAGCACTTGGCCTGCGCGAATCGAGCCGTGGCAGGCCATCGTCGCGAGCGCTGTGTCCACCGCATCGCCAAACGCACGTGAGCCTGTGCGACCGAGCTCGGCGAGCACATCGCGCAGCAGCCTATCGGCCGAGACGTTCTTCAGGAGCGCGGGCGTGCCGACAATCGTGACCGTGCGCGGCCCAAGCACACGCACCTCAAGGCCCAGCGCTGCAAGCGTCGCCTCCTGTTCGATTGCGAGCACCACCTCGCGCTCGGAGAGATCCACGCGCTCCGGCATCAGCCAGCGCTGCACTGAGACATCCCGCGCGGCGTAGTCGCTTGCGAGCTTGGCATGACGCACGCGCTCATCGGCGGCGTGCTGATCGAGGATGACCAAGCCGCTCGGGCCCTCGCAGATGATGTACGTCTTTGCGAGCTGGCCGAGCACGCGCAGCGATGCGTAGCTCTGCTGCGGTGAGGGCCCAGACATGTCGCTCAAGAAGGCTGGTGGCAGCGCGCCAAACTCGTACTCCTGCGGAGGCTCATCGGGCACAGGCTGCACACCTGCGAGCTGCCAGGGGTCATTGAGCTCCTCTTCGCCCGTGGCCTCTGCGGGCGCGGTCTGCGCGACATGCGGACGTGCGCGAAAGGGCGAGCTTCCAAGCCCATGCGCAAGGATGCGCGTCACGTTGTCGAGCACGGCGCGCGCATCGGCAAAGCGCACCTCGGCCTTCTGCGGATGCACGTTCGCATCGACGCGCTCGGGCGAGAGCGAGAGCCAGACCACGCCCACGGGCGAGCGCCCTGGTGGAATCGTCGAGCCGTAGGCGAAGGTGATCGCGCGTGCGAGCGCACGGTCACGCACGACGCGTCCATTCACCGACACATGGAGGTGTTGCGCACCGGGCCGCGCACGCTCCGGCGCCGAGAGCATCGCGCGCACATGCACGCCATCGCGCTCGCCCTCGAGGGCACCGAGCTTCTCGTCGGGGAAGAGCTGGAGCGCACGCTGATAGCCATCGTTTGCAGGCGCCCACTCCTTCGCGCGACGCCCATCGCGCATCCACACAAGACGCAGCGTCGGGTTCGCGAGCGCAATGCGCAGCAGCGTCTCGGAGACCTGCGCGGACTCGGTCGCGGCACTCTTCAAGAACTTGCGACGCGCGGGCACGTTGAAGAAAAGATCATCGACGCGAACGCTCGTACCCGGCGCGCCGCCTGCGACTTGCACGCTCGGTGCACCGCCACCCTCAAGGCGCACCTCCACACCCTCGACCGCATCGTGCGGACGCGTGCGCAGCGTGAAGCGCGAGACCGACGCGATGGAAGGAAGCGCCTCACCGCGAAAGCCCATCGTGTGCAGCGTGGAGAGATCATCGACCGTGCGAATCTTGCTCGTGGCATGGCGCGCGATGGAGAGCAGCGCGTCCTCTGGGTCCATCCCATGGCCATCATCCGTCACGACAATGCGCGCGAGGCCTGCCGCTTCCGTCTCCACTTGAATGCTTGTCGCTCCTGCATCGATCGCATTCTCAACGAGCTCTTTGACGACGCTCGCAGGCCGCTCCACGACCTCACCGGCTGCGATCTGATCGACGAGATCACTCGCGAGAAGGAGCACGCGCGGACGGGTGGAGGCAGCGGGGTCAGACACGGTGCGAAGGCTCGCACGGCGCGCGTCAGCTCACCTCAATGAACTGCGAGGTGCCGACGAAGAGCACGCCCTCGTGCACGACGATTGACTCAATGGTGCCGCTCGCGCCGGGCCCGCTCAGTGCCCAGTTGTCTCCATCGAAGCGCGCGATGGAAGAGCTGCCTGCGAGGAGCACATCGCCATCGAACGCAAGCGCCTGCGCACGTGCGGGGCTGCCCTGCATCTCGCTCCACACGCCGTCTTTGCGCATGCGAATGCCCGTGCGTGAGGTGGCGTAGAGGATGTCGTTCTGCGCGTCGTAGGCGAGGGCGTGAAGCTGCATCCCTGTGGCGTGTACGAGCGTCCAGCGTCCGTCGTCTTGGCGCGCCAGGATCTCTCCCGCCTGCATCGCGACATGAGCCCGGCCCTTCACCATCAAGCCGTGCATTGGCACGTCGCGGATGCCCGTGTCCTCCACAGCCCACGTCTCTGCGCCGTGCTTACGATGCGCGATGTAGCCGTTGCCTGTGCTCACGAAGAGCGTCGCGTCATCGCCCCACATCGCACCCAGCGCGCTCTGCCGCATCGCATCCGTGACGGGCACCAGGTGAAAGTTCTGTCCGTCCTTGGCGTGCAGAATCGTGCCGTTTCCGCCTGCCACAAAGAGGCCCTCCCGCGGATGTGCCCAGGCTCCCATCAGACGCGGACGACCGCCTGTGTCGTAGGCCCTTCGCCACGTCGCCTCGCGCCGCACGAGAATCGAATCCCACGTCGCCGCCACCACCCCAAAGCCCTTCGCCGCAGCCAACGCGCGCACCGGCTCACAGCGCTCCGACTGCTCGGCATGCCAGCGTGCTCCATCCCAACGCCAGAGCTGCCCGAACATGTACATCCCGGGCTTGAGCAGAGGCCGAACATCGGGAGGCGCAGGGAGTGGGGCGGGTGTCAGCATCGCCCGTAGCGGGGTTGGTTGGGCTGGTGCGGCGGCAGACGTCTCGGGTCGCGTTCGCAAGAGCCACGTGAGGCCGATCAGCACAGCGACGACCACGCCGAAGAGAAGAAGCGATGGAGCCATCCGCGAGGGCTAGCAGGCGAGGCGCGCCGACACACAACACATCGGGGCCGGGAGCACGCCAAACCTCACTTGCACACGTAGCAATCGCTCAACGAGGCAAGGATTGGCCACTGTGTTCTGTGCAGGTGGGCGATCCTTGTCACTGTGTGCCACTTACACACGTAGCAGCGTACAAACGAGGCACAGGTTGGCCACTGTGTTCTGTGTAAGTCGCGTTTCGGGCACAAAAAAGCGCACTGCTACGTGTGCAAGTGCGCTTTCCTGAGGGCGTTGGGCGATTGTGTCGTGTGTAAGTCGCGTTTCCTCTTCGGAATCGCAGCAAATCACAGGGAAGAGCCGCGATGGAGAGGAGAGGGCGCGATCAGCTCTCGTCCGGGCCGGGCACGGTGATGTCCTGGGGGACGGTGGCCTTCGGCTTGTCCGGAAGCGGGAGGACGCCGCCGACGAGGGCGACGACAATCTGCGAGAACCAGATCAGGAGGCCCGCGGCGGTCGCATCCGGCTCCGAGACGCCGAGCGGGCCGTAGAGCTGTGCGAAGACGGCCTCGCGTGCGCCGGTGCCGCCGACGAGGAAGGGCAGGAACGTGGTCGCCATCGCGAGGGGAACGACGACGAGCGAGTTGAGCAGCGTGATGCTCGGCGCGAGCGAGTGGACGATCACGTGACCTGTCCAGGCCACGCCCGTCTGCGTCACGAGGGAGAGCAGGATGGCCACGATGAAGGGCTGCCAGTGCACAATGCGCGGGAGGCGCTTTGCAAAGACGGCCAGGCGCACGGGGAGCATCGGCGCGAGGGAGCGGCCCACCGCGATGGCCGCCACGGCCAGGGCGCTGACCGTCACGCCGCCAAGCGCGATCAACGTCACATGCGCGGACTCCGAGCCTGGGAGCGGGAAGAAGGTCGCCGTCACGGCCACGACGAGGAGCAGGCCCACGAGTCCAAGCACGCGATCGACGAGCACCACTGCGCCCGCACCCATGCCACCCGACTCACCAAACGCCGCCTGCGAGGCTGCACCGCGCACCAGATCGCCGCCCACGCCGCCTGGAAGGCAGGTGTTGTAGAAGAAGCCGATGTAGTTGAGTCGCGTCAGCGTACCCAGGCTCGGCAGGTGTGGCGCACCGTAGGCGCGCAGGAGAATGCGCCAGCGAACGCTGCCCACGACCAGGTTCAGCGTGGTCGAGATGCAGGCCACCAGGAACGCGTAGGGCGAGACGCGCACCAGGGCCGAGCCGACCGCCGCCAGCGGCACACGCGAGAGGATGAAGAGCAGCGCACCCACCGTCGTGGCGACGCGCAGCACGAGCATCCAGGGGAAGCCCTTCGTGGGCTTCTTCGCGGTCGTTGCGGGCTCGGTCGTTGCGGTTTCGCCGTCAGGCGGAGACAAGTTGGACATGGCGGCGAAGTAAGTTGGCTCTGGTTCCCCGCGCGGGAACCTTGCGAGCGAAAGACTGAGTTCCCTCAACGGAACGAAGAGGAGGATGGAGCAAGGACGGGGGTCGCGCTCTCGCTATTCCTGAAGCTCGATGCGCACGCGCGTTGTCTCACCCGCGCGAATCTCGGCCGTCCGGGTGCGCGTGACGTTGAGCTCAGGGTTCGTGCACGTGATGGTGTGGCGACCCGAGGGGAGCGAGTGATTGACGACCGGCGTCTCACCGACGGCGCGCCCATCGACCGAGACGTTGCACCAAGGCGTCGCGGCGACCGTCAGCATGCCAGGACCCGAGGGCGTGGCAGGCGTCGTCGGCGTCGAGGTTGTGGTCGGGCGCGTTCCAGGGTTCGAGGTGCCGCGATCGCGCTCAAGCTCCACGGAGAGCTCGCGCTGCTGACCGCCTTCGAGGCGAATCTCTTGCTCGCGCATATGATAGGCGGGCTGCACGACACGAAGGCGATATGCGCGGGCTGGAACGCGGATGGTGAAGGGGCTGCCGCCTTCGTACCAAACCGAGTCGAGCTGCACGCGTGCATCCGGCGGGTCGGTCGTCAGGACGAGCATCGACTCATCGGGACCAAGCGGTGTGCGCTCCAGCGAGAACGCCATGTCCTCGACCTGGCCAGCCCGCAGCGTGACGGTGCGTGTCTGTGTGACCCAGCCATCGAGCGAGACGACGATCGTGTGCTCGATCGCAGGCTCCAAATGCTCCACGCGGAAGGGCGTGACGTGCGCGGTGTCGTTGCCATCGACAATGACGTGCGCGCCCACGGGTGTTGTCTGCACGTTGACCATCGCGACCGAGGAGGCTGTGGGGCGTGCGAGCGTGACCTCGATCGTCCCGCGCGGCGCCGCTGCCGTGAGGTCCACCTCTTCCATTGCGGGCACAAAGCCCTCTGAGGAGACCTGCACGCGGTAGTGCGCGAGCGGAAGCGCGGCAATCGTCGCAGGCGTGCGCTCAGGTCGAATCGCGCCGTCGATTGTGATCGAGGCGCCTTCCGGCGTGCTGTGCACCACGAGCGAGCCCGGCTGCACGGTCGCCTGTGGCGGTGGCTGCAGAGCGAAGTAGGCCGCGGCTGCCGCTGCGACGGCCAGCAGCGCAATCAGCCCAAACCACGCGCCACGACCTGCGCCCTGCTTCTGACGCACGCCCGACTGCGTCATGTTGAAGGCTTCTTCGGCGGCGACCTGTGCAGAGATGGCCTCCGCCATCTGACGGCCCTCGGCGAGCACGGCCTTCTGCTCGGCGAGCTTGTCGGCGAAGAGCCGCTGCATCCACTCGCCCGCGGAGATAGGACTCACCTTCAGCTGCGAGTCGCGGACGAAGTCCTCCAGGTCCTGCTGCATCTGACGCGCAGTCTGGTAGCGGTCGTCCGGGTTCTTCTCGAGCGACTTGAGAATGATGCGCTCAAGCTCCACCGGGATGCCGGCGTGGATGTCGCGCGGCTTGGGGTACTCCGTGTCGACGATGGTGCGGAGCGTCTCCATCTCGTTCGCGCCGCGAAAGAGACGACGTCCCGTCGTGAGCTCGAAGAGGATGATGCCGAGCGAGAAGATGTCGCTGCGTCCATCGAGCGCCTGCCCCTGCGCTTGCTCCGGGCTCATGTAAGGGACCTTGCCCTTGAGCTGCCCTGAGCCCGTGTCTTCCATCGTGCTGCGACCGGCCTTGGCGATGCCGAAGTCGACGAGCTTCACGTCGCCGTTGAAGGTGACGAGGATGTTCTGCGGAGAGACATCGCGGTGCACGATGTTCATCGGCTCGCCATCGAGCGTCATCTTCTCGTGCGCGTGCGCCAGGCCTGCGC
>JBILQT010000305.1:0-8158 GCA_044373065.1 Sandaracinaceae bacterium | reverse complement strand
CGGTGAGCTGACGGGCCGCGGCGCGCTTCGCACCGATGTGGATGGCGCCTTCGCCAACACAGACGAGCTCATCGAGAAGCTCGCTTCGAGCCGCACGGTGGAGCGCTGCGCAACGCTTCAGCTCGCCCGCTTTGCCCTGCGCCGCGATGCCTCGGAGTGGGAGGACAATGCTGCGGCCGAGACGGCGATGGAGCGCTTTCACGCCACGGGCGGCGACTTGCGTGAGGTCGTGATCGCACTGACGACGACCGATGCCTTCAGGCACCGAAGCATCGCCGAATGATCCTCGTCCGCCGATTCGCGCTTAAAGTTTGAGAAACCACATGCGCCCCTCCCATCTCGCTCTCCATGCCGCATGCATCTCCGTCGCCGCGGGCCTGAGCACCGCAAGCTGCAGCCTGCCCCAAGTGCCTCTCGAAGGCCGCGCCTGCCCATGTGCTCCCGGGTGGCGCTGCAATGCCTCTGAGGTCTGTGAAGCCTGCGGCGATGGAGACTGCGAGGAGCCCACTGACACGGGTGTTCGAGTCGACGCGCCGACCTTCGACGCGGCACGCGATGCGTACTTTCTCGATGACACGCGAGACCTCTCGGACGCGCGCTTCGACGCGGGGAACGACGGAGGTGTGGACGCGTTCACCCCGCTCGATGCGTGGGTTCCTCCGAGCCGATGCGGCCTCGCCACAGGCAGCGTCTGGTGCACCGGCTTCGAGCGCGGCGAGGCTGACTTCAGCGGGCTCTTCGCGGGGGCTTCCGGCGAGGTGACGATCCGCACCGCTCCGGTCTTCCGCGGGATGCACGCCGGACTTGTCACGAGCCGCGCTTCAGGCACGCCCGAGGGCTACACCTTCCGCCGCGATGGGCTCGTGCTGCCGAACTCGGGGCACATCTACGTGACGTTCTGGATGCGCGTGGAGGCGCTGGACGGGAGAGCGATCGACTTCATGGGGCTTGGTGATTCCTCCCGCTCGCACCGCATCCTGCTGAACCTCTCCGAAACAAGGCAGCTACGCGTTCTGCTTGGTCGTGGGCCCTCCTATCAAGTGGGGACCTTTGAAGCGGACTCCATCGTCGCGTTGGGCGAATGGACGTGCATCGAGCTGGACGCGACCCTCGCCACGCCGGGCGACATCGACGTTCACTACACGAGGCGAGGCGGCGCGCGCACGCGGCTTGCGGATGAGTATTGGCCGAGCGCACCAGTCACGATCAGCCCCGCTGCCTTCACCGACTTCGCCCTCGGCATCGACTACTCGGCGGCCTCACAGACCCTCTCCTTCGACGAAGTCTCGATCGGCACCTCGCCTCAGCCCTGCGAGTGAGCGGTGCGCGGTCTTGGACCGCCTAAAAATGCAGCGTGAAGGGGTTTGCCGCGCGCGTGCTCTGCCCAGGCGCCGAGAGCACCTCGACGATGCCCCAGACAGCACCCGCGAGCGCAATCACGCCGCCTGCAACCATCGTGATGTTCGCGGCGGTTGCGAAGTCGTTTGCCTCAGGAAGCAGCGCGAGCGTCTGCTGCATCGAGGGTGCGCGATCGGCAGCACGGTTGAGGTCGAGCGCGTGCGCGCCAAGGCCGATGCCGGCACCCAGCGCCGCGAGGCCAACGCCTGCAATCACCCAGGGCACCGGGTTGATCTCGACCGACGAGACCGAAGCGGCCGACGAGGCCTCGGCCACAGGTGCCGCAACGACGGACTGAACCTGAAGACCCTCCGCGAGCGCCTCGCGACGCGAAGCCGCGCGCGCAAGCAGCTGAGGGTCGCCCTCCCCGACGCGCAGGAAGGCATCGTAGGCCTCGATGGCTCGTTCTACGCGCACACGCGCTTGGCTCGTGTCTCCCGCCTCACGAAGCTGCTGACTGCGACGTTCGAGCGTGCGACCAAGGTTGTACTGCAGCATCGGCTCTTGCGGACACAAGGCCGCCGCAGCCTGAAGGAGTGCGGCCGCAGCCTCGAAGTCACCGCGCTCGTAGAGCTCCTCGACCTGCGCGTACGCGCCCAGGATGGTCTGACATGCGGCCGGCGCTTCCTGCGCGTGAGCACGCGTGGGGATGGCTGCAAGGAGTGCGACGGCGAGCGTGATCAGCGGAGTGGAAAACGAGTTCACGATGTCAGGTGCCCAGGCTAGCCTGAAACGCGATGCATGAGGACGATCTCGCAACACTGATTGTGGCCCCCATTGGGCAGCCACCACCGCTGCATCAAGTCCATCTCACATGGCGCACGGCCAAGGGCGCGACGGGCTCGGCGCTGCTCTCGGAGACCACGCTGGTCGGCTCTTCGCCCGCGGCTGGCTTGATCATCGACGACCCGACGATCTCGCGCGTGCACGCAGAGCTCTCGTTTCGCGAGGATGGCCTCTGGATTCGTGACCTGGGCAGCCGCAATGGCACCTTCGTTCAAGGCGTGAAGGTTGAGTCTGCGCAGCTTGCAGAAGGCGCGAAGCTTCGTCTCGGTGCGGTCTCGCTCACGACGCAGATAGCCACCTTGCCCGTGCAAGAAGCCGCCTGGCCGGATGCGCATTTCGGTCGTGTGCTCGGCGCAAGTCACAGCATGCGCTCGCTCTTTGCGCGCCTCGATCGCGCCTCCAAGAGCGAGGCGACTGCGCTGGTGCTCGGTGAGACAGGAACGGGCAAGGAGCTCGTGGCCGAGTCGATCCATCAGGCCTCGTCTCGGCGCGGAAAGCCCTTCGTCATCGTCGACTGCGGCGCGCTTCACGCAAACCTCCTTGAGAGCGAGCTCTTTGGTCACGTTCGCGGTGCCTTCACGGGGGCCATGTCGGATCGGATGGGCGCATTTGAGGCGGCCTCCGGAGGCACGCTCTTTCTCGACGAGGTGGGGGAGATTCCACTCGAGGTGCAGCCCAAATTGCTGCGCGTGATCGAGGCGAGAACGACACGTCGCGTGGGAGAGAATCGCGCGCGTGCGGTGGATGTGCGCATCGTCGCTGCAACGCATCGCGACCTCGCAAAGATGGTCGCCACGGGAACCTTCCGCGAAGACCTCTACTTTCGTCTGGCCGTGCTCGTGGTGCGCGTACCGCCCCTCCGTGATCACGCCGAGGACATCCCCCTCTACGTCGATGCCTTTCGCGGCGGAGCCGAGCTGCGCCAGCCTCAAGTGGTGCAAGAGCTCATGGCCCGTCGCTGGCCGGGGAACGTCCGCGAGCTACGGAACTACGTCGAGCGCGCGAGTGCCTTTGGCGTGGATGACACCGAGCTTCAGCCCCGTGCGCTTGAGCGTTCGTTGGACCTCGCAGCCGGTGAGGAGCACTTCGAGCTTCCGATCGGTGAGGCGCGCAGCCTCTACGTCGAGGCCTTCGAGAAGCGATATCTGACGGCGGTACTTCGTCGTGCGCAGCAGAACGTCGCGCAGGCGGCGCGGCTGGCGGGCTTGGACCGCACCCACCTGCACCGGCTCCTTGCCAAGCATGGGATTGAGCGTCTGCGGTAGGCGTAGATCCGCCGCGCGCCTCCCTGATACCGTAGGGCCATGCAGGCTGCGTTGGCTCTCGTGGATGTTGCGCCGGGCACTCTCCTCGGAGAGCGCTACGAGCTCCTCGGGCCCATCGCCAGCGGTGGCATGGCAACGGTGTGGCTGGCGCATGCGCACGCGGCGGGTGGCTTCAAGCGCTTGGTCGCGGTGAAGACATGCCTTCCGCAGCTTCGTGCGGACCAAGATTTCGTCTCGATGTTCCTCGATGAGGCACGGCTCGCCGCGGCCATTCATCACCCCAACGTCATCGCGACGCTCGACCTCGGCGACGACAAAGCGCTCTACCTCGTGATGGACTACGTGGAGGGCCCAACGCTCGCCGCGATGATGCGAAAAGGCCGCGTTCCTCAGGCGATTGCGCTGCGTATTGTGCATGACGCCCTCCTTGGTCTTCATGCCGCCCATGAGCTTCGCGACGAAGACGGCGTGCGCCTCGATGTGGTTCATCGCGATGTCTCCCCGCAGAACATCCTCGTCGGCCTCGACGGTGGCGCCCGCGTCATGGACTTCGGCATCGCGAAGGCACGCTCACGGGCCACGGTGACGCAAGAGGGCGTCGTCAAAGGCAAGCTGGCGTACATGGCGCCCGAGCAGATCGGGAGTGCCCCGGTGGATCGCCGATCCGACGTCTTCGCCATGGGCGTCTTGCTCTGGGAGCTCCTCCTCGCGAAGCGTCTCTTCCACGGATCGAGCCCGCAGGAAACGTTGGGCCGCGTTCTCCATGCCGAGGTCACACCGCCCAGCGAAGTCGATGCGACCGTGCCTGCGGCACTCGACCCGATGGTGCTCTGTGCACTCTCGCGCGCGATGTCGGATCGCTTTGAGACTGCGCTCGATTTCGCGAACGCCCTCGTCGCGAGCGAGGTGCCTATGGCGCCCGTCAGCGATGTTGCCGCCTACCTCGACGCACACTTTGGCGAGAAGCTTCGTGGACGACGCGAAGAGCTCACGCGCTCCGCAACCAAGACGAGCCCCAAGGGAATCGTCGAAGTGGAGTCGCTGGTCGAGAAGAATGCGGCCGAGAAGAACGCACCTGAGCAGAGTGTCGTTCAGCGCATCGGACGCGCGTCGGCAGACCAGCGCATCTCGTCGCGCAGGTGGGTCCTTGGTATCGCCGCAGTGATTGTGATGACCGGTGCGGGCGCTGCGTGGGCGATGACACGCGGGGCACCCGCGGAGACCGTTGCCGCTCTCCCTCCGCTCGCGCAGCCGGAGGCACCGAGCGTCGTCAGCGCGCCGCCCGTCGCGCCTCCTCCGAGCATCCCGGTGGTGTCCGCCCCCGCGTCACCAACCGAAGCAGAACCAACGCGTCCTCCACGTCCGCGTCCACGTGCCGAGCCGCGACGCCAGCCCAACGCGCGCCCCGCGACGAACATGGCCGCGACGACAGCGGAGCCTGCAAGACCACGCATTCAGCCGATTGATGACGGCGAGTGGTGAGTCTCTAGAGCCCGATCACATCGCGCATGTCGTAGCGACCCGCATCGCGCCCCGCGATCCAACGCGCAGCACGCAGCGCACCCTTTGCAAAGAGCGCACGGTCCGTCGCCTTGTGCGTGAGCTCGATGCGCTCGCCCTCGCCCGCGAGCACGAGTGTGTGATCGCCGATCACGTCGCCGCCGCGCATCGCAAGGACGCCGACTTCATGCTTGGTGCGCGGCCCTGGCTTGCCCTCGCGACCCGTACGAATCGCACTTCGGTCGAGGCCCTTCGCCGCGAGCACCGCATCCGCAATCCGCAGCGCGGTGCCCGAGGGCGCATCCGCTTTTTGGTTGTGATGCATCTCGACAATCTCGGCGTCGAAGCCCTCGCCCAAGAGCTTGGTGGCGAGCTGCGCGAGGTGCGCGAGCACGGTCACGCCGACGCTCGTGTTGGCCGCAACGATGACGGGCACCACGCGTGACGCAGCCTCCAGTGCTGCGAGTGTCGAGGGCTCAAGGCCCGTCGTGCCGACGACGAGTGCAAAGCCCATCTCCGTCGCTTGCTTGGCCAGCGCTTCCGTCGCCTCGCTGCGCGAGAAATCGATCACCACATCGCCGCGCATCGCGCTGATCTGATCCGTCACGTTCACGCCGAGAGGGCGCACACCCGCGAGCGTGCCAGCATCCACCGCGAGGCTCTTGCGACTCACCGCGCCCACCAAGAGCAGGCCCTCTGCATCGGCCAAGGCGCGCACGATGCTGCGGCCCATGCGTCCGGTGACGCCGTGCACGTGAACGCGCGTCGTCATCAAACGCCTGCTTTGGCAAGCACAGCGTCGACCTTCTCCATCGTCGAAGGCTTGGGCCACACAAGTGGCAGGCGAATCTCAGGGCGAAGCAAGCCGCGCTTGGCCATCGCCGCTTTGATCGGGCCCGGGTTGGCCTCGAGGAACATCGACTCATGCACCGGCGCCATGCGCATGTGGAGTGCGCGCGCCTCGTCGTACTTGCCCGCGTTGAAGAGGCGCACGACGTCCGAGGTCTCCTTCGGGAAGAGGTTCGCCACGACGCTGATCACGCCCTTACCGCCGATCGAGAGAATCGGAAGCGTGAGTGCATCGTCGCCGGAGAGCACCGTGAAGCGGTCGCCGCACGCGGTGAGAATTTGCTGGCTGCGCAGGACGTTTCCGGTCGCCTCTTTCATGCCGACGATTGCGGGCACATCGCTCAAGCGCATCAGCGTCTCGACGCTCAAGTCCACGCCGCATCGTGCCGGGATGTTGTAGAGGATCGAGGGCATCGGTACCGCAGCGAGGATGGCGCGGAAGTGCGCTTCAAGGCCCTCTTGCGTAGGTCGGTTGTAGTAGGGGCAGACGAGCAAAAGGCCATCGGCACCCGCGTGCTTGGCGATCTCGGCGAACTCGATCGCATGTGCCGTCGAGACCGAGCCTGCACCTGCCACGACCGGCACGCGCTTCTTCGCTTGCTCCACCACGATGCGCACAACGCGCGCGTGCTCGGCCACGGTGAGCGTGACGCTCTCGCCCGTCGTGCCGCAGGGCACGAGGCCATCCACGCCGCCTTCGATGCAGCGCTCGACAAGCGCACGCAGCGCCTCTTCATCGACCTGGCCATCACGGAAAGGGGTCACGAGCGCGGGCAGGGTTCCAGTGAACGTCATCATGCGATCCTCCAAGTGCGCGCCGTCTACCACGTGCGTTTCAAGGCGCGAAGGACGCAGACGAAAAAGCAGGCTGGGGCGAAGTGCAGCGGTTCTGCCTCGAGGATGCTGTACCGTCCGGGCCACTCACCAGGCGTCCCATTTGGAAGCGGCCTCGGTGTCTAAGGGACGCATGAATCGAACTCGCAGTTTCCCCGCTGGGGCATCTGCCGACAGTGGTTTCTCTCTGAGAAAGCCATGGTTGGCGGCGCTTTGTTTCCTCGCAATCGGATGTCCTCCGACCGCACCCGAGGAGCCTGATGGCGGCCAGGATTCGGGAGGCATGACGGACGCGCCTGTCGGTCGAGACACCGGCACAGACGCGCGCGCGACCGTGGATGCGCAAGCGAGCGTGGATGCGCAAGCGAGCGTCGATGCCCCGATCGCGATGGATGCGAGTGGATGCCCGACAGGCCAAACACGCTGCGGCGCTGTGTGCGTCGACCTCAGCTCCACCGTGGCGAACTGCGGAGCCTGCGGCGCGGCCTGCAACGTTGCGAACGCCACCGCCGCTTGCAACAGCGGAGTCTGCGAGGTCGACACCTGCGCGACGGGCTTTGGCGACTGCGATGGCAACGATGCGAACGGATGCGAGACCAACACAGTCACGGACAACGCGAACTGTGGCGCGTGCTCGGTGGCGGGCGGCTCACGCGCTTGCGCATCAGGTCAGGTGTGTTCTGCAGGCGCCTGCGCTGCGACCTGTGGCGCGGGGACAACGAACTGCGCGGGCGACTGCGTGCAGACAACGACGGATGTGAACAACTGCAGTGCATGCATGAGCGCGTGCTCGCTCACCAACGTCACCGTGCAAGCCTGCGCAAGCTCAGCTTGTGTTGTTGGCGCGTGCGCCGCGGGCTTTGGCGATTGTGATGGCCTCGCCAGCAACGGCTGTGAGCTCAACACCCGCGCGGCCGACATCAACAACTGCGGTGGATGCGGCGTGCGCTGCTCCTTCGCCAATGCTGCGGCGGCTTGCCTGACGGGCCTCTGCGGCCTTGGCACATGCAGCGCGGGTTTCGCGAACTGCGACGGCAGCGCAACGAACGGCTGCGAGGCCAACACCGCCATGGACAACGCGAACTGCGGCGGCTGCGGAGTCCCTTGTGGCGCTGGAACGGTCTGCTCAAGCGGCATGTGCCGCCCGACGTGCGCCGCTCCCCTCACAACGTGTGGCGCAGGCGCAGGCGCGTTCTGCACGAACACCACAACTGACCCGGCCAACTGTGGCGCGTGCTCAACCGTGTGCCCCGCGCGCGCGAACTCTGTGCCTGCGTGCGCATCGAGTCGTTGCGGCGTGATCTGCGATGTTGGGTTCTCCGACTGCAACGGTGGGACGGACGGCTGCGAGGCGAATCTCGACACAAGCCTGGCCAACTGCGGCGGCTGCGGCCGCGTCTGCGGGACGGTCTGCACAGCGGGTGCGTGCGCGCTCCCAACACTCATGGGGCCCATCTCGACGTCGAGCGTCACATCGCAAACGCCCACGCTTCGTTGGCGACTGAACGGCTTGTCTGCGGTGGATA
>JBILQT010000048.1:0-33172 GCA_044373065.1 Sandaracinaceae bacterium | reverse complement strand
TTCTGCGGGGGAGACAGGCGCTTCTGCGGGGGAGACAGGCGCTTCTGCGGGGGAGACAGGCGCTTCTGCGGGGGAGACAGGCGCTTCTGCGGGGGAGACAGGCGCTTCTGCGGGGGAGACAGGCGCTTGGAGCGCCAAGGGACCTAGAAGGGCAGCTCCTGGCCTTCTCCGCCGGCGTTCCACTCGCGCTTGGAGAACCACCGCAGGTCGTGCGCGCCGTTCTCGAGGAGGAGCGCATGCAGCCATGTGGGCGCATCGGTCGTGCCCTCATCGATGAGGAGCCACGCATGGGTTGGCGTCGGCTCGCGGTAGGTCGGAAGCACGCCGAGACGGCGCCAGCCGGGTACGCGGGCGATGCGGAAGCGCGTGGGCGCGAGCTCCTCGTCGAAGCTTGTGTAGGCGAAGCGGGCGTTGTGGAGGTCGCCGGAGACAGGCGTGGTGCAGCGTCCTGCGCGCATCGCTTGTGGGAACCAGGTGACGATGCGCGCTGCGATCTCGGTGGCGTCTGTGATGTTCGGGAAGGCGAAGGTGACGTGGTTGCGCAGCACCTTGGGCGTGGGCAGCGCTTGGTCGCAGAGGTCGGCGCCGCGACGGTCATCGAGGAGGCGCAGCACGCCCACGTCCGAGCCGGTGTAGCGGTGGGCGCGAATGCAGGCGACGTGGAGGGCGTTGATGGCCGCGCGAAGCTCGGCAATCGTCTCGGGCTGCCTGTGGAAGTAGCAACCGCTCATGTCTTCCGGCGTCGTCAGCAGCATCGGCGCCTCGGCCTCTGGGGCGCCGCAGTGAATGCAAGCGGTGTGGTGCGTGTAGAAGTCGCCGGGCGCGTTCAAGGGATGACGGGGCGAGCTCATCGTGACGAGGATACTCAAACGAACGAGACGAACTTCGCGAGCAAGCTCTTCTTCTTCTCTTGGTGATGACGCCGCCGCCGAGCTTCAATCGAGCTTCCGCCCCCGCACCAAGGCGCGCCCGATGCCCGCCGCGAAGATGACGCCAGCAGTGACGAAACACGAGGCCGCGCCGATCAGGAAAGGGCGTCCCATCGCGGGCTCATCGCTGCCCATCGCCACGCTGAGAACAGACAGGGCGACAGAGAGCCCGCCGAGCCCAAGCCAACCGAGCGTCCACATTCCCCAGCCGGCGCCGCGCATCAAGCGTCGTTCGTTCTCGTCGAGTTCCATCCTGAACCTTGCGCCACGCGGGCCTGGCCGCGCGTGCTTTGCGCTCAACGGTCGTGGTGCTCCCGCAGTCGGTTGCCTCGGGGAGCCCAAACGAAAAACGCACCCCCTCACGGAGATGCGTCTCGTCGAACGATGTCGCTCAGTTCAGCGACGCACGCAGGCGTTGCCGTAGATCGTGCTCGTGCTCGTGCTGGCAATCTGGCTGCAGACAAAGCCGCTCGGGCAGCCGCTCGTGTCAGTGCAGGCCGCCGTGCAGTAGCGGGGCGTGCGTGAGGAGTTGCGGATGCAGAGGTTGCCGATGTCGCCGCAGTTGGCGTTCGTGGCGCAGGCCTGGCCCATCATCTCCGCGTCGGCGTAGGGGTGCAGGCGCGTGTTGTCGTCGATGCCGTGCATGCCGTACATCGTGTGGAAGCCGCTGCTGTTCGCGTCGAGGTTCTGCAGGAGCGAGCGCACGCTGCGGGGGCGATGACGGCCGCGTGTGTCGCGCTCGGTGAGGAAGGTGAGGAAGTCTTCGATCGCGGCGGGGCTCGATGCGTCGGAGAACGAGGTGGTCGTGAAGACGTCGAGGTTGCGCAGGTTGGGCTTGTTTGGGTTGCGACCAAAGGCCGAGCCGATTTGGTAGGTGTCGCAGCCCTCGGCCATCACGACCTGGTAGCGATCGGCGGGCATCTGCACCGTCGTCATGTCGCTGTCGTCGAGATCGCCCTCACTCGTCATGCGCCAGTTCGCCAGGGCGAAGCCATAGAAGGGGCCCGAGTGGCCGCTGTAGACGATGACGTCGCGCGTGTTGAGCGAGCTGCGCATGTCGAGCTCAAGCTGGCGTCCACCGGCGGCCGTATCCGGGTCCACATCCGAGCCCGTGCGTCCGTAGAACATGCGGACCTCGATACGCACCGGACGACCATTCGCCGTGATGGTGCGCGTGAAGGGCGGGCTCGTGCGGTTCATCTGATCGAAGCCCGTGAGCGTCGTCGTGAAGCCGCGTGCGCGGAGCCAGCTGTACATCGCTCGCGCATGCTGCACGTGATAGGCGTCGTGATAGTCCCAGCCGAAGTGGATATCGATGTCGAGGACGCCATCGGCCATCAAGCGGTTGTAGTCGAGCCAGGCATCCTGGGAGGCGCGCTCGGGGCGCATCGTGAGCGTCACATCCTCGCGCTGCGCAGCGGGCACCGTGGTGGGGTTCCAGTCGCTGAAGGGCGCGTTGCGATACCACTCCGCGTTCGTCTCAAGCTGCGCAAGCTGCGTGTTCGTGGGGCGCCCCATCTGAAGCACAAAGGTGCGTGTGCGCGTGCCATCGGGAAGGTTCGGGCCCGCCTGCGTGGGCATGCGCGTCATCAAGTCCACACGGCCTGCGAGCACCTGCTCGAAGTTGTACGTGTAGGTGTTGCCGCTCACGCGACGAAGGTTCGTGCTGGCGATGTCGCCGTTCTTCGCCATCGCGCCAAAGCCGCCCCAACTCGCGCCGCCGTGCTCTTCGTCTTTGTCGACGAGGTAGAGGTTCAAGAACCAGGAGACGGCCGTCTGCTTGAGCGTCACAAGCTGCGCGGCGCGGGCCAAGCGCTCGGCCTCGGGGCGGGTGTTGTAGGTGTCCTCGATGACAACCGTGCTCGTGCCCGAGACGATGAACTCACGCGCTGTGGCAGAGAGAAAGTCATCGGCCTTGCCGTCTTCCACTGCCTCGCCGTCTTCCACCGCATCGATGCCGTCGATCGAGTTCGGGTCGACCATCGGCGCATCCGCTGCGCATCCGAGGATGGACGAGGAGAGGAGGGCGGTTGCGGAGAAGAGCTTGAGGGCGTTTCGCATGAGCGTGATTGAGCAACGCATGTGCCGCGCAAAGCAACGTTGATCTGCGGGACTTTCGCTGGGGACAGCCGGTTCCGGCGCCTCGACCATCCAGGCCCGCAGTGGCGGGTGAAGGCGCCATCAGGGCTGCTCAGCGCACGCGCGTCGCCTCAATCACGTAGTACCCCACCGTGCGCGGCACCAACGCAAGCAGCAGCGCATAGAGCGGAGCCATCGCATTCGCGCGTCGCGTTGGGTCATTGCGAATCGCGCGCGAGAGCAGCGCGGCCGCAGTGAGAAAGGGGACGTGCAGCACGCTTGGGCCCACGCGCAGCGAGATGTCGCGCACCCTCACGTCGACGAAACCTGCCTCGCGCAACGCGGCGAGGAAGTCATCGAGCACGCCGAGGCAGGGGAGCTTCCAGCGCGTGCAGAGCGCATCGTGGAAGGTGCGTGCAAGGCCACGAAGCGGGCGTGTGTGGCGCACGAAAGCATCCGCCACGACAAGGCGTCCACCGCCTCGAAGTACCCGCGCGGCCTCGTGAAGGAACGCGGCTTTCGAGGTGCCTGGGGCGTAGCAAGCGCTCTCGATCGCGTAGGCCGCATCGATCGACTCAGGGGCCTCGGGGATCGCGAGGTAGCTCGCGCAGGAGAACGTTGCGCGCGTCTCCAGGCCCTCCTCACGACTCCGCTCGGTCGCTGCAAGGGCTTGCGTTGGTGAGAGCGTGAGGCCGTGAATCTCCGCGCTCGGAAATCGCTTTGCGGCCAGGCGTGCGGTCGTCCCAAAACCACAACCAAGGTCGAGTATGCGCATCGGGGCTTCGAGTTGAAGCGCCGTCAGCACCTCGTGGCTCATCCGCTGAAGCATGCGCTCGCGATGAAAGGGCCCAGCGCCCCAACTGCAGTAGCCGAAGTGCAGGTGATGCGTAGGGCTCCAGCGTCTGAAGTCCATCTGTGCGCCGTCGTAGTAGTCGGCGATGGCCTCAGCGTCCGGGTTCATCGCGCGCCCTCGTGCCGTGCAGGTTGGCGCTTGGCAAGGGGTCCAATGTCCATCGGCCTTGTCGCATTCGCCCACGCGTGAGACACACGCAGCGCCACAAGGTCGGCAAACACTACGGAGGCTACGATGCTCGAGATCACCGGAATCCTGGCGCGCGAAATCCTCGACTCACGCGGTAACCCCACGGTCGAAGTCGAAGTTGAAATCGACAACACGGTGGTGGGCCGCGCGGCTGTCCCCTCAGGTGCATCGACGGGCGAGCACGAGGCGCATGAGCTTCGCGACAAAGACCCCGCGCGCTACCTCGGCAAGGGCGTGCAGCAGGCCGTCGAGAATGTGGTCGAGAAGATTGCGCCCGAGGTGCTCGGACGTGACGCGCTCGACCAGGCTGGCGTCGATCAAGCGATGCTCGATCTCGATGGGACGAAGTCCAAGAGCAAGCTCGGCGCGAATGCGATCCTCGGCGTATCAATGGCCGTCGCACGCGCTGCCTCCGAGGCGCTCGGTGTGCCGCTCTTCCGCTACCTCGGTGGCGTGCAGGCGTGCGTGCTTCCCGTGCCCTTGATGAACATCCTCAACGGCGGCCAGCACGCGGACAACGGCCTTGAGATCCAAGAGTTCATGGTCGTCCCGCATGGTGCGACGAGCTTCCGCGAGGGCCTGCGCGTTGGCGCCGAGATCTTCCATCACCTCAAGGCCATCCTGAAGAAGCGCGGCCTTGCGACGAGCGTCGGCGACGAGGGTGGTTTCGCACCGCGCCTCGAGAGCAACGAGACGGCCCTCGCGCTCATCACCGAGGCCGTCTTGGCCGCCGGTTACACGCCGGGTCGCGATGTCTCCTTCGCCCTCGATTGCGCCGCGAGCGAGTTCTACGACGCCGAGAAGAAGCTCTACACCTTCGACAAGAAGGAAGTGGATGGCGACGCGCTCATCGGCATCTACAGCAAGCTCGCCGAGAAGTACCCGCTCATCTCGATCGAAGACGGCTGCGACGAGGACGACTGGGATACGTGGAAGAAGCTCACCGACACGCTCGGCAAGAAGGTGCAGCTCGTCGGCGATGATCTCTTCGTCACGAACGTCACGCGCCTCTCACGCGGCATCGAAGCGGGCGTTGCGAATTCGATCCTTGTGAAGGTGAACCAGATCGGCACCGTCACCGAGACGCTCTCGGCGATTCGCCTCGCCTCGCAGAACAGCTACTCGTCGATCATCTCGCACCGCAGCGGCGAGACCGAGGACACGTTCATCGCGGACTTGGCCGTCTCCACGGGCGCCGGACAGATCAAGACCGGCTCGGCCTCGCGCTCGGATCGCATCGCGAAGTACAACCAGCTGCTGCGCATCGAAGAGATGCTCGGAAGCGCAGCGCGCTACGCGGGACGAAGCACGATCAGGGCGCGCTAAGCGCCGCCCTCACCGAAGATGAAAGCCCCGCTCCGGCGGGGTTTTCGCGTTCTGGCGGCGCGCACGATGCCGCACCCCATTCGCTCGCGCCGGGAGGGGTACTCCACGATGCCGCACCCCATTCGCTCGCGCCGAGAGGGGTACTCCACGATGCCGCACCCCATTCGCTCGCGCCGAGAGGGGTACTCCACGATGCCGCGCGGCATTCGGCCGCGCCGAGAGGGGTACGCCACGATGCCGCACGGCATTCGCCTGGCTCTAGCGCCGCCTTGAACGAATCAAATCCAAGAGCGGCTCGATGCCCTCGCGGCGATCGATCGGGGTGCAGGCGACACGCGTGTTGGAGAGCGCTGCCAGGGCCGCAGAGCCGTAGGGCGTGTCGATGCCGGAGACTGCGCGCACCGTGTTCTCTGGAAGCGCGCCGAGGAGCACCGCGATGTCCGTGGGCTCGATGGGCGGGAAGGATGCGCACTCCAGGATGACGATGGCGGGCGTCTCGAATTCGACCGCGGCGCGAAACGTTTCGGCGCTCGTGACGGCGTGGACGGTGACGCGTCCAGGGCCGAGCGCAGCCTCGATCGTGCGCGCCATCACCTTGTTCCCCGCGAGCACAAAGACGAGCACGGCCTTGGCGAGGATCGGCACCTCGCGCGTGGAGTCGAGCCCACGTGCACTCGGCCTCTCCAGCATCCGCTCGATGTTGTGGAGCAGCTGCACCGACTCAGGCCCCTGACGCACAGCCAAGGTCTCGCGCAGCTCACCGCGAAGGAAGGAAACGAGCTGCTCGCGTGAAGCCGGGATGTCTCCGCCACGCTTGGAGAGCGCCTCAAAGAGAACGGCCGCAGCCGTGCGCGAGGAGAGGACGTTCTCCAGCGCCTCACGAACGATCTGCAGCTCAAGCTCAGCCGACATCGCCAGAGCGTACAGCTCAGGTGCGGTCGAGTGTGCCTTCGTCGATCTGCAGCGCGCGGAACGACTCAAGGTTGAGCGCGCGACGCAGCAAGCGAAGGTTCGTCACGAGCGGCCCGATGCGCGTCTCGGCGATGATGCGATCGAGCATGAGCACGGCCTCATGGCGTGTGGGCGCAAACGTCGAGACCGAGGCCACGAGTGCATCGTGATGTGCATGCACCCGGCTCCGCGCCTGGATGCCTGTCTCAATGCGCACCTTGCCCGTCGGCGCAGGCGGCCAGCGCACCTCTTCGGCGCGACCCGGAAAGGGGCGTCCGTCGCGCGGATCCATCGCCGCATCGATGCGCGCCTGCACCGCATGGCCGGTCGGCTCGCTCGTCACAACGCTGCGCGGAAGCGACTCTCCGAGCGCGAGCTGACACTCCACCTCGACGAGATCGACGCCCGTGCAGAGCTCCACGAGCGCGTGCTCCGGCGTGAGCCCGAGCGTGAGACCGACGAAGTGAAAGCGGCCCATCCCGTCGAAGAGAAACTGCACCGCCGCGACACCGCGCAGGCCGAGGTAGCTCGCGAGATCATACGCACCCGCCCAGACGGCCGAGCGCGCTGCATCCGCGCGATGCAGCGAGTCGATCGCGGGCGCAGGCGACTCGGAGATCACCCGTCGATGATCCTTGCGCGCACTCGTCTCGACCTCGCCGACGACGCCAATGTCGGTGCCATCTCCGACCACGATCACCTCGACGTGACGCGCGCGCTCGACATAGCGCTCGAGCACGATCGCAACCTCTTCGTTGCCCTTGCGTGATGCCTCCCAAGCGTCGACGGCCTCATCGTCGATGAGCAGCGTGAGCGTCTCGTGCTCACCGAGCGCAAACGCCGGCTTCACCACGAGCGGAAGCCCAAGCGCGCTTATCTCCTCGCGAATCTGCTGCGGGTCGGTGAGCGCATCGCTCGAGCCTGCAAGCACGCGAAGGCCCGCTTCAAGCGCAGCACCGCGCAGGGCCGCTCGGTCGCGCGCAAGGACGACGAGCTCAGGCGCGGCACCGATCCAGGTGATGCCGCGCTTCTCCAGATCACGTGCGAGCTGGACGCTGCCCTCAAGCAATCCGTAGCCCGGGTGCACGGCCTGGCAGCCCGTCTCGACCGCTGCACGCACGATGTTCTCAATGCGCCGGTAGGCGTCCTCGCCGCTCGCCTCGGTCAGCTTTGCAACGGCATCGCAGGCCTGCGTGTGCACGGCCTCCTCCTCGCCGGGCGCGCACAATGCCACCGTGTCTGCACCGATGCGCCGACACGTACGTGCGACGCGCGCACCAACTTCACCGCGATTTGCGACCATGATCTTCTCGAACATGCGGCGCAGGATAGCCGCGCTTTCTGAAGATGCGTGCGGACAAGTGCGCGATGTCGTGAGGCCTCGTGCTAACGAAGCGCCATGCCGGTTTCAGTGAGCGTGGAAGGCCCCTCGAGTGCGCGTACCAAAGCGCTGCGCAAGACGGTCGAGACTTGGAACAACGCGATGCTCAAGGCGCTGCGGATCGAGCATTGCGAGCTCTCCGTCGTGCTCACCGATGACGCGACGATTCACACGCTCAACCGTGACTACCGCAAGATGGACAAGCCCACCGACGTGCTCGCGTTTGCGATGCGCGAGGGCCCGCTGACGGGCTTCTCACCCGACCTCCTCGGCGATGTCGTCATCTCGCTCGAGACGGCGGAGCGCCAAGCGGCCGAGGTGAAGCGCTCGCTGGAGGAAGAAGTCGCGATGCTGAGCGCGCATGGATTGCTTCATTTGCTTGGCTTTGATCATCGCGATCGCCAGGAGGAGCGACGCATGACGGCGCGCACGGACATGCTCCGCGCCGTGTGTGCCAAGGCCTCTGCCCGATCTTCCAAACTCCTGCAATCGCATGGCGGATCGCGCGCATCTGGCCAAAAACGCAGCAAAAAGGCGTGAGCACGCGTGATTCGCTCTCTTTTTCGGGCCTTGCGCGCGAATTGATCTTGTCAAAGGCGAAGGCCGGTGCGATTCACGCCTCGTCTCTCACGGATGCCTTCTGAAATAAGGGGTTTCGTGTGACAGACGGAGATGAAGGGCGCTCGGGCCGTGCCGAGCAAAGCTTGATGGTCTCAACCAGAAAGTGCCCGGAATCACCTTGGTGTTGTTGACCCTGCGTCACGACGTTGAGGAGACAGCTTCACGGGGACCCACGACCAATCCGCACGCACTTTGCGCGCGGCGAATAACGGAGAGAACGACATGGCGAAGGAAGCAGCAGCAGCAGCGAAGAAGAAGATGACGAAGGCGCAGACGGTTGCGGAGCTCGCAGAGCGCACCGGTCTCAGCAAGAAGCAGGTCGGAGAGCTCTTCGACGCGCTTCGCGAGACGTTGAAGCGCGAGCTGGGCAAGAAGGGCCCAGGCCAGTTCGAGATTCCCGGCATCGTGCGCCTCCGCGTGCGCGAGCAGGAAGCCCGCAAGAACGTCGCCGTCCGCAACCCCGCGACGAAGCAGACGATCTACAAGGATTTCCCGAAGACCCGCAAGGTTCGCTCGACGCCCGTCAAGGCGCTCAAGGACCTCGTCCTCGGCTGATCCGAATGCGTCGCGCACTTCGCGCGATGCCCAATGCGAACGGCTGCGAAGATTCTTCGCGGCCGTTTTGCTTTCCGTCCCAGCGAACGAGATGCAGACGGACGAAAAAAGGGCCCGAAGGCCCTTCTCACGGTAGTGCGATGCGACGCACGCTCAGCGGACTTCGAGCTCTGCGATGCCGCCGCCGTGCCCGTGGTGGCTGACGACGACGACGCGAATGCGATCCACATCGTCGAGATCAAGTGCGTGGTCGGCAGGGGGCGAGGTCGGCGCGTCGAAGCTTCCCTCGACGGTGCGCACAACAGCGCCACGTGAGTACGCCTCCACGCGGTAGGCGTGCGTGCCGCGGTCGCCCCAGGGCGGATTCGTTGTGTTCGTTACGCGGACGGAGCCGACGTGGCGTGGCGGTGACACCGACGCTTCAACCCAGCCAGTCGCGCCATCGGGCAGGAGCCAGAAGGTGTCTGGCGTGCCGTCGATCACATTCTCGGGCGCGTACTGCGGGCTCTGCTGAAAGTAGTCGCTCGCCGTCGCGAAGGTGCCCTCGGGCGTGCGCAGCAGGAAGTACGCACCTGCGAGCAAGCCCACACCTGCGAGCCCGCTGAGCGTCCCGCGCACGATGCGGGTCCAGCGCACATCGCGATGCGTGAACGTGGCCGGTTGCAGCTTGGCGTCGACCAGGGCGCGTGCGCGAAGGGCGGCGTGGAAGAGGTCTGCGTGGGCCGGGCTGACATCGCGATCGAGCTGCGGCGCCGCATCGTCTGTGCGGGCAAGCGCACCACGCACGAACTCAAGCTCGGTCTTGCTGATCCCGCGCTCTGAGAGAACGCTCTCCCAGCTCGCCTCCTCGGCCTCGCCCGAGTGCAGCGACTTGGCCGCCTGCTCGCTCGCCCGAAGGGCGCCAATCGCGAGTGCGAGGCCTTCTGCCGCGTGACCGTTGGCCCAGAGCGTCTCGGCGCAGATCGACTTCTGCCGACTCAAGAGAAGGCTTGTTCGCACGCCATTGCGTGTGCTGTCAGCCACGGAGTCAATGCGCCGCGCTGCGTCTTTGAGCGTGAAGAATTCGACCAGATTTGCGACGAAAGGGGACGAAGCCAAGGGAACCTCCGGCGGCAGGTTACGGTGTGGCATGCGGGACAACAAGGGCCTTCGCCGTCCGCGAGAGGGCGCCGACTCGAGCCCCTTCCGCGCCTTGCGATCCTAGGCTTTCCTGGATATTTTCGCGCCGAGGTTGCGTGGCAAGTATCCCAATCGTGTCGTCGTTCGTTGAGTTTTTCACGCTGAAGGAAGCGCGCACCGCCAGTGGTCGTGCGAGTGCGGATGCGAGAGAGGCGACGGGCGAGGCGCTCGTGCTTGTGAAGCAACGCGGTGAGGCCGCCGAGGCGCTCTGGTCTGCCGGGCACTCCGCGGAGGCGCTTCGCCTTGCTGTGGACGCCCATCACTGCGCTGAGGAAGCCGCAAAGGCGTGGCTCGTGGAGCAGGCGCCAGCTGCCCCTCTTCCCGTAGCCGAGCCAGCGGCCGAGGCGGAGGGTTCAGAAACGGCAGAGCCTGCTGAAGCCGCAGAGACCGCGGAAGCAGCAACAACCGCTGAAGCGCCGAAGGTGCAAGCCCCGGAGAGCGCAGTGGCCCGCGTGTTTCGCGCGCAGGGTTCGGTGGGTGCAGCAGAGCGTGTCGAGAAGCTCGCGACCGCACTCACCAAGACGATGCCGCGTGTCGATGCGCAGGTGGGGCGCGCGGAGACCGAGCTCTTTGATGAGCTGGCTGATGTTCGTGCCTCGCTTGAGCGCGGGCTCGGTGAGGTGTTGCTCACGCCGCGTGATCTGAAGTTGCGTTCGGCGGCACGCATCATGACGGTCAGCACGCTCATCCTTGGCGGCGCCGTGGGAACCTACTTCGTGACGCGAACGCCGATGGGCCAGCATGCACGGGCCTCGGGCACCTACAACGACGCCCCAGACTTCGAGCCCTCGCGCGCATTGGACGGCAACGTCGACACCTCCTGGTTGCTCCCCGACCGCACCAATGGCTGGATCGAAGTGACGATCAACCCGCCGCGTGCCGTGCAGCGACTTCGCATCATGAACACGACGAACGTGCCCTACCACGACCGCGCGACGGGCGAGTACCAGGTGCAGGTGTTCTCTGGCAGCACCGTCCTTCAGTCGGCCGACGGCGTCTTCCCGGAGACGAGTGCACCGCAGTGGGTCACACATGATGTTGGCCGCCTTGAAGCTGTGGATCGCGTGCGAATCACGGTGAATTCCTGGCAGCAGTACGGTGGCGGAATCGCCGAAATTGCGATCGAGTAGGGCGCCCGCATTGCCAGAGCGTGAAGCGGACGGGAACACCCCGACGGGCTCACCGTCACTGAAGACATCGCGCTGGCAACGCGCTCGCGATGCTCTTTCTCGTGGGCTTGGGTTGCTCGCGACCTCACTCGTCGGGGCAGCGCTCTGGGGCTTCTTCGACGGCGTGCTCGCGCTCTCACGCAACACGTGGCTGGGCGTGTTCTCGTCGACTCAGCTTCTCTTCCAACTCGCGGTGCTCTACCTGCCGCTCGCCTTCGTCTTCGCATGCGCAGCGACGCTCTTGGCGGCTTGGGTCCGGCGCGTGCCGACGTGGAATGCACTGGCGCGGGCTGCCCGCTACCCCGCGCGCGCTTGGATGCCCAATCGCCGAGCAGTCGCGGAGTCGTTCGCGCAGCTGGCCTCGCTGGTTGGCATCGCGTTGCTCACGCGCGCGCTCTTTCTCGACTTCCACGTGCGCTTCCAACGCGCGGATCTCGCGGCACTGCTGCTCGCGCTCATCGTGCTGGGCGCGATGCTGGTGCGGCCAGGCATCGTGGCGCTTTTGCGGGGCTTGCTTGAGCCGCTCATCCCAGCCCGCTCGTGGTTTGCATTGCCCGGGTTCTGGTTGATTCTGATCGCATGCGGCATCGCGGCGGCCGCTTACATCCTGCGCGATTCACCGCTCTGGCTTGTCTATCGCCCCACCGACGTCGCCTGGGCTCCGCTAGGGCTCGTCCTCTTCGCGTTCACTGCGGTGCTTCTGCTGCCACGTCTCTCCACGCGTGCGGCTGGCGTGATCTTGGCTGTCTCGGTCGTCGCATTTGGCATGTGCGCAGCGACCTACGGTGAGCCGCAGACGGTGCGTGCGGCCGTGCAATCAAGCTCGGTGCTGGGGGCGCGTCTCGTTGCCTTCTACGTGCGTTTTGCCGACCGTGATGGCGATCGGCACGCCTCGGCTTTCGGTGGCGACGACTGCGACGACACACGCAGCGATGTTCATCCCGGCGCATCCGATGTCGCGGGGGACGGCGTCGATGCCGATTGCTTCGCAGGCGATGGCGCACCCGATGTGGCGCCCCGCGGAGATGGTGCATTCGTTCCGCTTACGCGTCGCTACAACGTGCTCTTGGTGACGATCGACACGCTCCATCGCGGTCACCTCGGCGTGAACGGCTACGAGCGCCCAACCTCGCCGCAGATCGATGCGTTTGCCCGTACAGCGGTGCAATTCGAGCATGTCGTCCCGCAATCCTCGCGCTCAGTGCTCTCGATCCCCGCGATGCTCTCCGGGCTCTACGCGAGCGAGATTGCGCGCGGCGATCAATCGTTCTGGCCCGCGATTCTTCCGGAGAACGAGCTCTTCGCAGAGGCCGTCGCGCGGGCTGGCTACCGCACGGAGGCGTACGTCGGTACGAACTACTTCACGCGCCTTCAGGGCTTCTATCAAGGCTTTGCAGCCGTGCAGGAGAGCGACCGTCTGCGTAGCCCGCGCGCAGAGCCCATCGACCAAGCCGTCGAGGCCCTCACGCGCCTTCAAGCGACGGCGACACCGGGCACAGGCTCATGGCTTTTGTGGACGCACCTGATGAACGTCCACGAGCCCTATCTGGACGACGGCACCGCATCGCGTTTTGGGAGCGATGTCATCTCGCACTACGACACCGAAATCGCGCTCGCCGACATGGAGTTCGGTCGCTTGATGGCGGCGCTCGATGCGTCCGGCATGCGTGACGACACGGTGGTCATCCTAGCCTCCGATCATGGCGAGGCCTTTGGCGATCACAACGGCATCTTCTTCCACGCAAGCTCGCTCTACGAGGACCAGCTCGCCTCAATGCTCTTTGTGCGCGTGCCCGGACACGGCCAGCCTGGTTCGCGCATTTCCTCGCCTGTTGCGCTGCTCGATGTGGCCGCGACGATCCTCAACGTCACCGGCGCACACGCTGCGCAACCGCTCTCCTCACGCAGCCTCCTTGGGTGCCTTGAGGGCTGCGACACAACGCGTCCGATCTTCGCTGAGTTGATCCCTGACGGACCCTTTCCCAACAACGCGCGCAAGGTGCGGCGGGGCGACCAAAGCGTCATCTGGGATGTGCGCTCGGGGACCTACGAGGGCTTCGATCTCTCCACCGATCCCCACGAGGCAGAGAACCTCTTCCGCGATGCCTCGGACCCAGCCTCGCTCACGGAATTGCGCGACGTGCTTCGTGCTTGGGTCGCGCACAGCAGCCGCGATGAGAACCGCGGCGATGATGCCTACGCCGAGCAGTTTCGCGTTCAGACAGCGAGCCCAAGCGCACGTCACGTGGGCCTTCGCTATCCCGATCGCCTTGAAATCGTTGCCTGCGAGACACCCACCGCATCGCTTCACGAGGGCGAGACGATTCGCATCGTCTGCTTTCTGCAGTCGCTCGCCCAGATGCGCGACGACCTGAAGATCGTCGTCTGGTTCAGCGGCCCGACCGACCCGCCCACAGACTTCCACGGCATCCACGTGCCGCTCAACGGCCGCTACCACACCGACCAATGGCGCCCAGGTGAGCTACTCCGCGACGTGACGTCCGTTGTGGTTCCGCGTGGCATCACGCCAGGGTCCACCTGGCAGATCCACATCGCTGTGGACACGATGGACGGCACGCGGCAGTGGGGCGAGCTCGACGGAACACCAACGCTGTCGACGCAAATCGGCGTGCTATCCATCGCCCCGTGACGAGCCCCCTTCGAGCGCCCGCAGGCTTGCGACGCCTTACGAGCGCATTGGATGGCGTGCGTCATGCGCACCTCGAGCGCCTCGTCATCTGGGTCACGCGCATCGCCTCGATCGCCTGCAGCATCTCCCTCTGCATCCCCTTCTGGCGTGGCGGTTGGCGCGTCTCGGGCGACCACGCGCCGCACATCGCGGAGATCCTCGATCTCGCCCAGAACAGCAGCGGATGGAGTGATCTCGCCTTCGCCGGCTTCCCCCTCGGGACCCTTCACTCACCGCTCTGGTACGGCCTGCTCGTCGGCATCGTGAAGCTCGGCGCGCCCGCGTGGATGACGTACTGCGTGGGCGTCACGTGCACCGAGATTTTTCTCGGCCTCGTCGCGCTCGAAGTTGGCGCGCGTAGAGCGCAGCGTGCACCCGCGCTTGTCGTCGCCGTGCTTGTTCAGACGCAGAGTCTTCTCGTCGCGGGCCCCAGCGGGATCCTCAGCGGCATGTGGACGTTCGGTCTCGCCTGCGCGTTCTTCATCTGGCTCGTCGATCGGCTTCACGAGCGCATCGAGGGCCAAGTCCCGCTTCAGATCGCAGCACTCATCGGCGCGATTGGCCTCACGCACACCTTCGCGATCTTTGCCGTGGTGGCCGTGGTCTTTGTCCGCTCGTTGATGCTGCTTCTCTCGGGCCCTGAGGCGCGTCGGCAGATCCCAATCCTGGGTGGCGCTTCGCTGCTCGGGGCGCTCGCCGCATCGGCCTACTGGATGGCCGCCTTTCTGACGATCGACACGCGCGAGGTCGTGCCCGTGGTCTCGTTCGGCTGGCCCAACTTCCAGATCTTCTTCGGCCCATTGCTCGACGATGGATTCGCGCCGCTCGGCATCGTCCAGCTCTACCTGCCGACGCTCGCCGACTTGATCCTCTGGGTCCTTGCCGCGCTCTCTCTGCTCCGGCTCGGTCAGCTCCAAGCTCGTGAGCGAAGCCTTGTCGCCACCGCGCTCGCCACGATGACGCTCGTGCTCTTTGTCGTCTCGCACATCGCTGAGTGGCAGGGTCGCTCGCTCTTTGGGCCGATCCCCTGGCGCATTCTCGTCGTCGTTCGTTGCCTGCTGCTCGTCCCTGCGGTCTCGCTCTTTCCGCGGGTTCGCCTCACAGCACGCACGCAGCTTCTGACGCTCATCCTCGCCGTCTTCGTCTCCTCCTTCTGGATTGCGCAGCGCGAGCGCTGGCTGCGCTCCGAGATGCCCGGCCCGCGTGATGTGAGCCATCAGCAGGTGATCGCCGTGCAGCGTGCAGTGGCCCGCCTCGCGCCAACGATCCGTGACCGCGTCTACGTGCAGAACACACACGGCCTTGCGCCGGGCCCGCTCGCTGGGGGGCATGCACTCGCGCTCCTTCCAGCCCGCGCAGGTGTGCGTGCAGTCGGCAGCTACTACTCACTTGTTCCTTTCGCCACGGACCGCTGGCTCACGAGCTTTGGCGGGCCGCTGGTGGGGAGCGCGGCCAACGACAGCTTCCGCAGCGTGGTCGACGAGCGTCTCGACAACCTCGGCGTTGAGGCCCTGGTGGTGAGTGAGACGAGCAGCATCGAAGCACTTCGTCGCTGGGCTCCTGAGTACACAGACCTCGGCATGGTCGGCCCCTTCGGGCTCTTTCGTCGCCCAAGGCCCGGCATGGCGCGCTCGACCGACAACATTGCCATCCGCGATTTCGCACTCGAAGACGGGGAGATTGCGTTCGACGTCGACTACGCCTCCGCGACGCACGATGTGATGATTGCCGTCTCCTACAACGAGTGCTGGCACATCATCGAGGCGCCCGAACATGCCTACCTCGCACGCCGCATGGACGGCCTGATGCGGCTCTCGCTCCCCCCGGGCGGCCACCACATCGTGCTGCGCTACGAGCGCCCGCGTTGGCCTCTTTTCATCTCGCTCGCGGCCTGGTCTGCCCTGATTGCACTCGCCTGGCGCACACGCCGAAAGAGGCAACCTGCCCGCCCTGTGGAAACCATGCTTGCCATGGAAAACACGGACCACTAGAGTCCGTTTTCACCGTGATTTCCGGTCACGGAACGAGGCTCCTTCACAGACGTCGGCGCCTCGAATGTTGAATGAAGCTCACCTGATCAAGCGTCAGATGAGTCGAGCGCAAGAAGCATCGAGCGCACTTGCGATTCCCTCGCGCTGACTGTTGAGCGCGACGTGCCTGAGGGCACACAACCATTGCACTCCACTGAGGTCGAACATGGCGGACGAAGACGAGAAGGCCACCGAGATCACCGATCAAGATCTCCACTTTGGAGATGAGCTGCCCGTCCTTCCGATCCGGAATGCGGTGCTTTTCCCAGGCGCAGTGGCGCCCTTCGATGTGGGTCGCGAGAAGTCAGTCGCGCTCGTCGAAGACATTGATGCGCTGACCTCACCCGTCATCGCGATCTTCGCGCAGCGTGACCCGAACACGGATGATCCGGGTGCGCCCGATCTCTTCCCGGTCGGTGTCGCAGCGCGTGTGCTCAAGGCCCTCAAGCACTCGAGCGGCAACTACTCGCTCATCCTGCAAGGCCTCACACGCATTCGTCTCGAAGGCGTGACGAGCAACGACCCGTACCTCCGTGCGCGCATCTCGCGTCTCGAAGGCGCGAAGTCGGAAGACGTGGAGACCGAGGCGCTCGCGATGAGCCTTCGCGACATCGCCAAGCAGGTCATCCAGATGATGCCGGAGCTTCCGCGCGAAGCAGGCTCGCTCGTCGACTCGATGCAAGAGGCCGGCGCGTTGTCCGATCTCGTCGCTGCGAACCTCGACGCCCCCGTCGAGGAAAAGGCGCAGCTGCTTGAGACGCTCGACGTGAAGGAGCGCATCCGCAAGGTGCTCCGCTTGCTCACGCGTCAGCTTGAGATCCTCAAGATGCGCGAGCGCATCAACTCGCAGATCAAAGAGGAGATGGGCAAGAACCAGCGCGAGTACGTGCTGCGTCAACAGCTCAAGGCGATCAAGGAAGAGCTCGGCGAGGAAGAGGGCGACCAGGGCGACCTCGATGTGCTCGATGAGCGCATCACCAAGGCGAACCTTCCGCAGGAGGCCGAGACGGTCACGCGCAAGCAGCTCAAGCGCCTGCGCACGATGCAGGTTGGCTCGGCCGAGTACACGGTCGTCCGCACCTACATCGACTGGATTCTCGACATTCCGTGGTCGCGCGAGACGACCGACAACCTCGACATCGCTGAGGTGCGTCGCGTGCTGGAAGAGGACCACTCGGGCCTCGACAAGGTGAAGAAGCGCATCGTCGAGTACCTCGCCGTCCGCAAGCTCAAGAAGGACAAGAAGGGCCCGATCCTTTGCCTCCTTGGACCTCCGGGTGTCGGCAAGACCTCGCTCGGTCGCTCCATCGCGCGCTCGCTCGGACGCAAGTTCGTACGCGTCTCGCTCGGCGGCGTGCACGACGAAGCGGCCATCCGCGGTCACCGTCGCACGTACGTCGGCGCGCTCCCCGGTCAGGTCATTCAGGGCATGAAGAAGGGCGGGACCATCAACCCCGTGTTCATGCTCGATGAGATCGACAAGATCGGTCACGACTTCCGTGGCGACCCGGCTGCAGCGCTCCTCGAAGTCCTCGACCCCGAGCAGAACGACACGTTCGCCGACCACTACCTTGAGATCCCCTACGACCTCTCGAAGGTCATGTTCGTCGCCACGGCGAACCAGGGCGACACGATCCCCGCGCCGCTCCGTGACCGCATGGAGATCATCGAGATCCCCGGCTACACGCGCAAAGAGAAGCTCAGCATCGCGCTCAGCCATCTTCTGCCGAAGCAGATCGAGGACCACGGCATCAAGAAGGATCAGCTCGACTTCCAGGCCAAGGCGCTTGAAGACGTGATCGATCACCACACGCGCGAAGCCGGTGTGCGTAACCTCGAGCGCCAGATTGCGACCGTCATTCGCGGCTTTGCTGTGAAGGTGGCCGAGGGCGATCCGGGTCCGTTCAAGGTCACCTGCGAGGACGACCTCCGTCCCTTCCTCGGGCCCCCGCGCTTCATTAGTGATGTCGCCGAGCGCACGGCTGAGACGGGCGTTGCGACAGGCCTCGCATGGACGAGCGTCGGCGGAGAGATTCTCTTCATCGAGGCGACGCGCATGCACGGCACCGGCAAGCTCCAGCTCACGGGCCAGCTTGGCGATGTGATGAAGGAGTCGGCCCAGGCTGCGATGAGCTTTGTGCGCACGCGCGCCAAGCAGCTCGACATCCCCGAGGACTTCGTCGACAAGCACGACATCCACATCCACATCCCCGCGGGCGGCATGCCCAAGGATGGCCCCTCGGCTGGTGTGACGATGATGACGGCGCTCGTCTCGCTGCTCACGGGCATCCGCGTTCGACCCGACGTGGCGATGACCGGTGAGATCACGCTGCGTGGTCGCGTCCTTCCGGTCGGCGGCATCAAGGAGAAGATCCTTGCGGCGCATCGCGCAGGCGTGAAGCGCGTCATCCTTCCGGAGCGCAACCTCGCCGACCTCGAGGAGGTGCCCGCCGAGATCCAGAGCGAGCTTGAGTTCATCGGCGTCAGCCGCGTGGACGAGGTGCTTCGCGCAGCCCTCGAAGAGCCCAGCAAGATCCGACTCGACCTCTCGGTGCCGGATTCGGCGAAAGTCGTCGACGCTGCACCGCCCACGTGATGCCCATCACGACTTAGAAAGACGAAAGCCACCTGAGGTGGCTTTTTTCTTGGCTAGGTGGGGCTTCTACGGCTTTTGGGCACTGCGCCACGCTGCACGACTGGATCCCGCGCGATGATCTCGCGAACGAAGTCGACGAACACGCGCGACTTCAAGGGCGGCACGGCGTCGGCGCCTTGGGCAAAGAGAATGTGCACCGGTGCGCCGCCGAAGCGTGGATCGTCACATCGCCACTGCGGCAGAAGCTCCACCAACTCCCCACACTCAAGCTCTCGTTGGGCGACCCATTCCACGACCCGCGCTACGCCCAAACCAGCACAGGCCAGCTGCGCCAGGAGCGTAGGGCTTGAGGTCTGCAGGATGGGTCTCAGCGTCACCAACGCGGAGCTTCGACCTCGGTAGAGCTGCCATTCTTGCGTGCCAAAGAAGGGTCCAAGCGCCAGCGACCTGTGTTCGGCAAGATCACGCGGATGGGCCGGCGTTCCGTGCTTCTTCAGATACGCGGGGCTGGCGACCAAGCGGGAGATCACGCGCCCGAGTTGTTGAGAGCGCAAGCTGGAGTCGTTGAGCTTTCCAACACGGATCGCCAAATCAAAGCCACCCTGCATGAGCGAAACGCGCCGATCGGAGAGCTCAAGCTCGAGTCGCAGCTCGGGATACTTCTCGGTGAACTCCTTGAGGCGCGGCCCCAAGAGGCGCTCGCCCACCGACACCGGCATGGATACCCGCAGATAACCTCTTGGCGTTTGCCCAGTGAGTTCGACGATCGCTTCGTGGAGGCTGCGCCGCTTCTCAAGGAGTTCCTCGGCGTGGCGCAGATACAAGGCCCCCGTCTCGGTGAGTCGCAGTCGCCGTGTGGTGCGCACCAAGAGTTGCGCCTGGAGCGCTGCCTCAAGGTCGGCGATCAAGCGGGACACGCTTGAGGTGCTGCGCTTCAACACCTTGGCCGCCGCACCAAAACCTTGGGCACGAACCACCTGAACGAAGACCTCTGCAGCCCTCAACTCATCGATCTGTGGTGGCGGTTGATTGTTGCGCATTTCGCAAAGAACACTTTCGATTGATGCGCTTTACTGCGCAAGGTGGTGGCGTCATTTCTTTGTGATGCAGATGACGAACATCGAAACGGAGCGCTCGGGTGAGGTCCTCTTCAAGTCTCGCGATGGCGAGACGCTCGTCGGGCAGATCTACGAACCCAATGCGCCCCATGCCGCCGTGCTCATCGCGACTGCCATGGGTGTGCCTCAATCGTTCTATGCGCACTTCGGTCGTTGGCTCGCGTCGCAGGGCTTTCGTGCGATGACCTTTGACTATCTCGGCATGGGGCGCTCACGAGGCCGTCCGCTGAGCCAAGTGCACACCGACATCATCCGTTGGGGCGAGCAGGACGCGAGCGGTGCGCTCATCGAGTTGGCGCAGCGCTCGCCAAGTCTGCCCCTCTACTACGTCGGACATAGCGTGGGCGGGCAGATCATCCCGTTCTTGACCGAAGCGCCAAGGGTGACTCGGTTCGTGACGGTTGCTGCGGGCAGCGGCTACTGGCGAGAGAACGCCCCGCCAACAAGAAACCGCGCGTGGCTACTTTGGTACCTCTTCAGCCCGGCACTCACCCACACCCTTGGTTACTTCCCCGGCGCGCGGCTCAACATGGTCGGTGATCTTCCCAAAGGGGTCATGCAGCAATGGACGAAATGGTGTCGTCACCCGGAGTACATCGCGAGTGAGGGCAGCGCGATGCGTGCTCGCTTCGCTCGGGTCGAGACCCCACTCACTTCGTTCTCGTTCACCGACGACGAGATGATGTCGCACGAGAACATCAAGCACCTTCATGGGCTCTTTGAGAGTGCTCCAAAGCAAATGTTGCGATTCCGGCCCGACGACGTGCAACTCGCAAAGCTTGGGCACTTCGGGTTCTTTCGAAAGCACTCTGAACCCTTTTGGCGGCAGCACTTCTTGAAGGCGCTGAACGATCACAGCTCAAGGCGGTAGATCGCAGCGGGCGCCTTCGTCAGAGCCAGAAGCGGACGCCTGCCATCGGGCCGCCGAGGTCGACGTTCTGTGCGCCGAAGAGTCCCTCGTAGTTCCAGCCGAGGGTGATCTCGACAATGCCGAGCAAGAACCCAACGGAGCCTCGCGCTTGGACGACCAGGGCCTTC
Organism: Sandaracinaceae bacterium; assembly: GCA_044373065.1. Classification (GTDB taxonomy): domain Bacteria; phylum Myxococcota_A; class Polyangia; order Polyangiales; family Sandaracinaceae; genus JAFLCL01. The sequence goes on along the minus strand of JBILQT010000048.1, from coordinate 12,469 downwards.
TCGATGAAGCCGACGTTCGCCTCGAAGCTGAGGATGAGTGGGTCGATTGGGAAGAAGTCGAGGCCGACCTCGATGTCGGCGCCGTAGAGGTCGCCTGCGCGGTCCTGGAAGTGTCGGATGGCTCCGCCGAGTCGGAACTGCATGAACTCCTCGGTCACGAGGCGCCAATCGATGGCGAAGCGTCCTAAGGCAAGCGCGTCGGTGCGGCCTGCGCGTGGCTCGATGAAGATGGAGTAGCGCGCCGCAAGCTCGAGGCCGATGGGCAACTGCACGCGGGCCGATGCACCGAAGCGTCCGACACCGATCGGGTCTGCGGGTAGGACGACGCCGCCCTCGAGCCCGAGCCGCGTGGTGAGGTGGACGAGGCCACCTGCGGGAGGCGGAGGCGGCACGGTCATCGTCGTGGCGGGGTCGGCCTCGACATAGACGGGCCCAGGCGAGGCGACCTCACAGTAGGGGCTGCCGGAGTCCCACCGTCGTGGCGGCTCCTGGCCTCGGACCGTGTCGGACCCGCGATCGAGTCGACCATCGTCATCGTTGTCACTGTTGCTGTCGTCCTGCCCGTCGTTGTCGGAGCTCTCGGGCTCATCGCGCACGGCGGAGGAGGCGCGTTCAAGGAGCTGGGCTTGCGCAGGTGCGGACACCAGAAGGAGGGCGAGGGCGCAGAAGAGGATGCGGTGCATGCCTCCGTGAGAGCGAACGATGTGCCACACGAAGAAGCGCGTGATTTGGCCAATTGGGCGGGTGAGCGCGAACGCGCCTTCACACTGGATGTGCGAGGCTTTGTGCATGGATTGGCAATCTGCCGCCGTCGTCATCATCGAGCTCGCAGCGCTCGCGTTCCTCGTCTCGCGTTTTTTGCCCGCGAAGAAGCCGCGCGTGCTGACCAAGCCGGATGTGCCTGTGCGTGCGCTCTTGCGAAAGCGCGATGCGGCCTCAGAGGAGCCGCGTGATCGAAGCCGCTGAAGACTCCATCTCCGTCGTCCCCGCCATCCGCATTCATGCCGCGAGCCCGGCGCCCGCACGCCGCAAGGGAAGGTACGTCCTCTACTGGATGACCTCCTCGCGTCGCACGAGGTTCAACTACGGGCTTCAGCGCGCCATCGCATGGTGTAGCGAGCTTGATCTGCCGCTCGTCGTGCTGGAGGCGCTGCGTCTTGAGTACCCCTACGCGAGCGAGCGATTTCATCGCTTCGTGATCGACGGGATGCACGACAACGAGGCCGCGTTCGCCCAGGCCGGCGTGACCTATTTGCCTTTCGTGGAAAGGAAAGCAGGGGAGGGGAAGGGCCTTGTGGAGCTGCTCGCGGAGGAGGCTGCGCTCGTTGTCACCGATGAGTTCCCCGCGTTCTTCTTGCCCCGCATGCATGCCGCACTCGCCGAGCGTTTGAGGGCGCGCGATATCCGCATGGAGCAGGTGGACTCAAACGGGCTTGTGCCGCTGCGCGCATCGAAAACGCCCTTCGCTTTCGCGCATCAGTTCCGTCGCTTCGTGCAGAAGACGTTGCCCGCGCTGCTCGACCAGGCGCCGCTCGCGACTCCGCTCGCGCACTACAAGCCGATGCCCGTGAAGCTTCCCGAAGCGCTCGCATCACGCTTTGTGTTCGCGACGCATGAGGAGCTGGCAGCGCCGGATGCATGGCTCTCGGGGCTCGCGATCGATCACAGCGTGAAGGCTGTTGAGGAGCGCGGTGGAAGTGTTGCGGGTGAGGCGCGGATGCACGCGTTCGTGAAGCGAAAGCTCTCGCGCTACCACGAGGATCGCAGCCATCCGGATGATGATGTCGCGAGCGGTCTCTCCTTCTGGCTGCACTTTGGACACGTCTCGCCGCATGCCGTCTGGGAGGCCGTGATGGAACAAGCCTCGTGGTCGAAAGAGAAGATTGCGGCGAAGGTGACGGGCAGCCGCGAGGGCTTCTGGAATGCGAGTGACGCGGCGGATTCGTTCATCGATGAGCTCGTCACCTGGCGCGAGCTCGGCCTTCAGCGTTGTCATCACACAGACGACTTCGACCGCTATGAGGGCCTGCCTGCGTGGTCACGCAAGTCACTCGAAGAGCATCTCGGCGATGCACGCTCGGGCCTCTACACGCGCGACCAACTCGAAGCGGGCAAGACCGACGACGCGGTGTGGAATGCCGCCATGCGCGAGCTGCGCGAGACGGGACGCATCCAAAACTACCTGCGCATGGTCTGGGGCAAGAAGACGCTCGAGTGGTTTGCGCATCCGCGTGAGGCCTTCGATGCGCTCGTCTACTTGAACGACAAATATGCTGTCGATGGACGCGACCCGAATGGCTACACGAACATCGGCTGGGTCTTCGGCGCGTACGACAGGGCCTGGGGCCCCGAGCGAAAGATCTTCGGGAAGGTTCGCTACATGACGAGCTCAGCCACGGTGAAGAAGCTGCGCATGAAGTCCTGGCTCGCGCAGTGGGGCGCCGGAAAGATTCGCGCGTTCGACTTCGATGCGTAGAGGCGCGTGATGCTGGTAGCTTCGTGCGCATGTACGTCACGACTCGCGCCCTTCAACTGCTTGTGCTCGCTGCGTCTTTGTCTTTGGTGGCCTGTGGCCCAGCCGTCGACAGGCCCGGCACGCTGACCCGCTTGCGCTCGGCGATTCAGGCCGAGGTGAGTGACCACGCGGTGCTGGAGCAGCACAACCAGCTCGCGCGCGAGACCGCGGAGAGCGGGGCCCTGGAGGGCATGTTTCAATATGAGCTCGAGGAGGCGCTCGGACGCGGCACCGAGTGCGGCGTGAATCATCTCTGCGCGCAGCGTGACTTCCGTGGCAACGATTGGATCTACGAGCTCGGTCACGCGCCAGGCGATGATCAGCTCGCCGCCGGCCCCACGCTCATTGTCGGCTTTGATTCAACCGGCCGCGTCTTTCGCACTTTCTACATGACGCGCAGCGCGCCGCAGTCCGCGCGATGAACGTTCGTCCTCGGAGAACAACATCATGATGGTGCCCCGCCGCGGGAACTGGCTTCAGCTCGTCTTTCGCTACCGAGGGACGGAGCTCCCGCGAACCAAATACCGAATCCTGGGCGTCGTCGTGCTCTCGACGCTGGTGACCATTGCCGAGACCACGCTCGACGATGGCACCTTCCACAGCTCGCTCAGCGTGCTCCCCTTTCAGCTGGTCGGCGTCGCGCTCTCCATCTTCATCGGCTTTCGCAACAACGCGGCCTACGACCGTTGGTGGGAGGGGCGAAAGCTCTGGGGCTCGATCATCAACACGAGTCGCTCCATCACGCGGCAGATTCTGACGATGGTGAGCGAGGTGCCCGAGGGCCGAACGCTGAGCCGCGAGGAGCGCACGGAGATTCGCGCGCTGCAACACGAGCTCGTGCGCCGCGTCATCGCCTTCGTGCATGCACTGCGCTTGCAGCTCCGCGACATCCAAGACTTGAAGGACCTCGAGCCCTTCCTGCCCGCAGACGAAATCGCCGCCCTCAAGAACGAGACGAATCGCCCTTCGGCGATCAACAAGGGCACCGCAGACCGCGTGATGGCGGCGTGGTCGCGCGGCTGGATTCACCCGCTGCACGTCTCGGTGATCGAGCAATCGCTCAACGCGCTGACCGACTTTCAGGGTGGCTGCGAGCGCATCAAGTCGAGCCCGATCCCGTTCTCGTACACGACCCTCATCCACCGCATCGTTGCGCTCTACTGCTACGGCCTGCCCTTCGGCATCGTGCGCGACGTCGGCATCTTCACGCCCGTCGTGGTGCTCGTCGTGAGCTACGCCTTCTTCGGCCTCGACACGATTGGCGACGAGATCGAGCAGCCCTTCGGCACCGACGACAACGACCTTCCACTCGACCAAATGGCGCGCCTCATCGAGGTGAACCTGCGCGAGCGCATCGGTGACAAAGATTTGCCGCCCCTGCTCAAACCGGTGGATGAGTTCTTGAGCTGAAGACGACAGGGCGAAATGTTCGAGGCGTCCGGAACGTTTCGACCCACGGACCGTAAAGAAGCGTGAGTCAAACCAGACGGCAGCCACAAAAGGCGCACACTTCGAGAGCGGCGCGCAATGCCGCGAACAATCAGCGAGGTTCCTAATGAAGACGGAAAAGCCCTTCTTGCGCATGTCGATCATGGCGGCGCTTGTGCTTGGTCTCGGTGGGCTCGCTGGCGCACGGCGCATGGAAGTGCACGAGGCTGTGCAGGCCGAGGATGTCGATGCGGCCGACCCGGAGACGGGCGCGCTCTTGCTCGACCTCGAGGATGACGCCTCCGATGAGGCCTGGGCGCATGCGCGTGACGCGATTGCCCGCGGTGTCGCGCCGCTTCCCTTCGTCGTGGATGACACCCCGCGCACCGAGCTGGGCGAGCTCGTCTCGGATGATGCAGAGCTCTATCGGTTCGTCGTGCCTGCCTCGGAGCAGGGCGACGTCCTGCGTGAGCTGAGCGCGCTTGCAGAGACCGAGGCAACCGAAGTGGAGCGCGCCTGGAGCCTGCCGCGCGGTGAGGGCTTCGTCGCCTTCGCGCCAAGCGAGAGCGGAGCGTCTGCCGGAGATGCCGATGCCGCGGACCGCGAGGGTTTCACGCCGAACGACCCGTACTACCGCAACCAATGGCATCTGGACCAAATCGGCATGCGACGCGCCTGGGAGCGTGGGTGCGGTGAGGGTTCCGTCGTGGCCGTGATCGACACAGGCGTCGCGCACCGCGATGCAGACGGCTTCCGCCGTGCGCCCGACCTCGCAGAGACGCGCTTCGTCCCAGGCTGGGATTTTGTCGGCAACGATGCCAACGCAGACGACGAGCACGGACACGGCACGCACGTCGCCGGGACGATCGCGCAGAGCACCAACAACGGCGTCGGTGTCGCAGGCGTCGCCCCAGGCGCGATCATCATGCCGATCCGCGTCCTCGACGCGAACGGCTCGGGCAACTGGGCGGGTATTGCTGGCGGCATCCGCTGGGCGGCCGATCACGGCGCACACGTCATCAACATGTCGCTCGGCGGCGGAAGCGCCTCCCGCGTCATCGAGCGCGCAATCCAGCATGCGCACGACCGCGGCGTCGTCGTCATCGCCGCAGCCGGCAACGCAGGACGCGCCCCCGTCGAATACCCCGCACGCCACGAGCACGTCATCGCCGTCAGCGCTGTGCGCTTCGACGGACAGATCACGCCCTACTCATCACGCGGCGGCGGTCTCGACATCGCTGCACCCGGTGGCGACCTTCGCGTCGACCAAAACGGCGACGGCCTGCCCGACGGAGTCTTTCAAAACACGCTCGTCGGCGGCAACCCAACGCGCTTCGACTACCTCGCCTGGCAAGGCACCTCGATGGCCGCGCCGCACGTAGCTGGCGTCGCAGCCCTCGTTCGCGCAACCGGCGTCACGGACCCAGCCGCGATTGAACGCATCCTCCTTGAGAGCGCACAGCCTGCGGGCGCGAGCGAACTCTACGGCGCAGGCATCGTCCGCGCAGACCAAGCGCTCGCACGCAGCACCGACCAACGCGCACAGACCCGCAGCGCGTGGGCGCTCGGACTCTCCGCGCTCGTACTCGGCACACTGGCACGCCGCCGTCGCCTCGGGCTGGCGCACGCTTGGGGCGCCGCCGCACTCGCCTTCCTCTTCGCAGGCGGCCTTGGTTGGTTGCCGCTTCCGGCCTTCCTTGGCGCTGGCGTGCTCGAGGCGCTCAGTGATGGCGTTGCCGGCGTATCGGCGTGGGGCACCGCGGGCGTGGCCATGCTCGTCGCGCTTCCCGCCGCTGCCATCCTCGTCTTCCAACAGCGTCGCAGCTGGCACATCGCATTGGTCGGCTTGGCGCTCGCAGCATCGGCCGGCTTGGTCGTCGAAGCCCTGGACCCCACCGTGTCACTCCTCGGCGGATGGATCGCTGGGCCCACGCTGATCGCCTCCGCCGCCATCCTCGGATTGCTCGCGCGTCAGGTCGCGCGCTCCGACAAGCCTGCCTGATCTCAGCCTCGGCTGGCCTTCTCCACATGGCCTGACACGCCTACACGCCGTGCGAGTTCTGCTTCGACATCCTTGAGGCAGAGCCCGCGCGCGAGCAGGCCGACCATCAGGTGATAGAGCACGTCGGCGCTCTCGGAAACCACGCGCTCGTCCGTCTCGGACTCCAGTGCCTGCGCGAGTTCGCCGCCTTCCTCTCGCACCTTGGCGGCTATCTTGGGAGCCCCCGCTTCAAAGAGGGATTTCGTGTAGCTCTTGGTGGCGGTCGAGGCTTGGCGCGCGCGGAGCGTCTGTTCGAGCCGGTGAAGCATCGGCAGTGGCGCCTCGGAGGGTGTGCCCGTCAGTTGCTCGAAGAAGCAGCTCTCTTTGCCCGTGTGACAGCTCGGACCGTTTGGCGAGGCCACGTAGACCACGGCGTCGCCATCGCAATCACGCCAGATCTGAGAGACCGCAATCGCGTTCCCGCTCGTCTCGCCCTTGATCCAAAGTTCCTGCCGACTCCGCGACCAGAAGGTTGCCTTCCCAGTCGCTTGGGTGTGCTCAAGGGCCTCGCGCGTCGCGTGGGCGAGCATCCGGATCTCGCCGGTGAGTTCGTCCTGAACCACCACAGTGACAAGACCGCTCGCGTCGTATTTGAGGCCTTCGAACGTCGACATGCGGCCGCAGCTAGCACGCTCTCAGGCTCGGCACCCGGGAGCGTGCTTCAGGCATCCGCTTCTACGGATTTCTCGCTGCATGAGCCCGCATGATCTCTGCGCATGTGGAAGCTTTTTGTGCGGCGATGGCGTCGCCCAACTCTCGGTACGCGCGTGCGAGCCCGTCCCAGTTGCAGGCATCTGTGGGCCCCAAGATCACCGCCAGTCGGTAGGCGTCTAGGGCGTGCACCCACCGACCGTCCGCGCTGTCACGCATCGCGCGCTCTCGGAGCATGAAGTACTCCGTATCCGTGATTCTCATCGCCTGGGAGGCGGTCAGGGGCCTCTCGGAGAATCCTTCAAGACGCACACCGCGCGGGCCTCCGCCCGTGATCGCCAACGTCTCGGCCCGTGTGCTCCTCCCTCGTGCGTTGGGGTTGGATGTGGGCCAGCCACCGGACTGATTCAGCACAGATCGACTCATCCCAGAACGGTTCACAAAAGACATCGGAACCTCCTTTGTGTTCCTCATCGAGGTGGAGGCTCCGCCGTTGCTAACTCCAACGCACTTTCTTGTGCGAACCGGGAAGTGCGTCAGGGGAGCGCCAGCAACTCATCCATCTCCGCCCCAACGAGGGCGCGCAGTCCACTTGCGATCGTCGCGGCGTCGGCGGTTGCATGCATAGACACCTCGCTCGACGAAGCGTGAACGACGAGGGAGCGCGCGACTTCCTGCATGCCCAGGGCGTGCCCGAGATCGGATTGCGCGATCGACGTCACCAGGGTGCGGAAGTTGTCCTCCGCGCCGGGCGGGAACTCACCCTGCAGTTGGACATCGATCTCAAGCGCCAACCCGACCGCATTGAACGTGACGGTCGTGTGCTCAAGACGCGCGAGAAGGAGACCGAGACCCTCTGGCGGCAAGTCAGGTCGGCCGTGCCGCATCAACACAAGCGGCGCATCGAATGACCCCGTCTCTGCTCGTGTTCGCGCAGCTTGCTGGGTGGCGACGATGCGCCCCGAGAGCGCAGGAGGGCCGTCGGTCAGGGCTACTGTCGTTGGGCCGAGTGCGAGGAGCTCAACCCGCTGCATCCGATAGGTCCCCGCACGCCGCATGACCGGCCGGGAGTCCTCCGACTCCAGCGGCGACATGCGATTGCCAATCTCCGCGACCACGACTTCCGCGTGAAACGCACCGCGTGCGAAGTAGATCGTGGCGCCTTCGGTCAGCCCCTCAGAAGGCCCGTACTCAGCGATGACAAGGCGCTCAAGCGTGCGGAGGTCGACGCCGTGTCGCGCTCGAAATGCATCCAGACGTTCGGCCGATACGAGCTCCTGCGCGACCGGACGCAACGCATCCGATGCAAAGATGGCTGCGGGTGCCACCGCAACGATTGTCGTCGCTCCGGGAGGGATCAGCATCTCGACTGCAGGCTCGCGCGGTGGCGGCACCGTGGGGGAGCCACAGCCAACCACGGCCGCAAATGCGAGTGTTTGTCCCACGTGTGCGAGGGAACTGAGTGGCGAGCGCAGGAGGTGTGCTGCGCTCGCCTCGGACCTCAAGCCTTCGCGCGTGGGCGGCGTTCGGCCTTCTCTTCGGTCGCCGCTGTCTCTGCCGCTGGGACGCCGGAGCGCTTCACGTTGTGCTTCTCGAGGATCTGCGATTCGACCCACGCAATCATCTCCGGGTGCTGCTCGAGGTAGGCCCGCGCGTTGTCTCGGCCCTGGCCGATGCGCTCACCCTGGCAGCTGTACCACGCGCCCGACTTCTCGATGACGCCCATCTCGGAGCCGAGGTCGAGGATGTCGCCGCTCTTGCTGATGCCTTTGCCGAAGAGGATGTCGAACTCGCACTCCACGAACGGCGGCGCGAGCTTGTTCTTCACGACCTTCACGCGGGTGCGGTTGCCGACGGCCTGCTCGCCCTGCTTGATCGTTCCGACGCGACGGATGTCGAGACGCTGCGAGGCGTAGAACTTGAGGGCATTGCCGCCGGTCGTCGTCTCGGGCGAGCCGAACATCACGCCGATCTTCATGCGGATCTGGTTGATGAAGAAGAGCGTCGTGTTGGATTTGTGAACCGTTGCGGTGAGCTTGCGGAGCGCTTGGCTCATCAGGCGCGCTTGAAGGCCGGGCTGTTGGTCGCCCATCTCGCCTTCGATTTCTGCGCGGGGGACAAGGGCTGCGACCGAGTCGATGACGATGAGGTCAACTGCGCCCGAGCGAACGAGCGTGTCGGCGATCTCAAGCGCTTGCTCGCCGTGGTCGGGCTGCGAGACGAGCAGGTCTTCCGTGTTTACGCCGAGCTTCTTGGCGTAGTTGATGTCGAGCGCGTGCTCTGCGTCGATGAACGCTGCGACGCCACCAAGACGCTGCGTCTCTGCGATCGCGTGGAGCGTGATCGTCGTCTTGCCGCTCGACTCTGGGCCGAAGATCTCGATGATGCGGCCGCGGGCGTAGCCGCCGACGCCAAGCGCGATGTCGAGGGCGACGGAGCCGGTCGGGATGACGGCAATGTCCTTGGCCTTCTCCATGTCGCCAAGACGCATGATGGCGCCTTTGCCGAAGCTCTTTTCGATGGTTCCGAGTGCTGCTGCGAGTGCGCGATCTCGGTTGGCGGTGTCGCGAGTGTCTTGCGTCATGGCATCCTTCTTGGCGTTGAGTCGGGCGAACCCGAATGCGAAATCGAATGGTGAAGCTGCGAGGTGGGAAACCACGGCTTCAGCGGCAAGCATCAGGTCGATGCCGTGCGGCCCGCCACCAGAGGAACCCGGCGAGCCGCACGGACCGAACTGATATCCCGTTCAGTGCGAGGAGTCCAACTCTTTCGAGTGGCCCTCGGCTGCCCGAGTTGGCCGGTGGACTTGGCGCCGCGCCGCGACTGACGCGCGCCGGAAGAATACTGATCCGCCACTGCCCGCAGTGATGGGCCGGCGGGTTGGGACCTATCCGCCACTGCCCACAGTGACTGGCCGGTGGTTGGGGCCCTCTCCGCCGCTGCCCACGGTGATCGGCCGGTGGGCTGGGGACCTATCCGCCACTGCCCGCAGTGATTGGCCGGTGGTTGGGGACCTATCCGCCACTGCCCGCAGTGATTCGCTGGTGTGCTGGGCCCTATCCGCCACTGCCCGCAGTGATTCGCCGGTCGACTGCCCAACGGCACTCAGTGTCGTGTCCCGGCTGCGGCGTCGGCCAGCCATTGGAGTGCGGAGTACGCGGCGAGGGTGCGAACGCGGTCGCGGTCGCCTGTGAGCTTGAGGAGTCGCGTCTCGGTCATTCCGTCCTGTCGCGCGAGGCCGACCCACACGGTGCCGACCGGCTTCTCTGCGGAGCCGCCGCCAGGCCCAGCGATGCCCGTGATCGAGAGTGCGAAGTTGGCGCCGGTGACACGCATGGCGCCCTCGGCCATGGCAGCGGCGACCTCGGAGCTGACTGCGCCGTACGCGCGAATGAGTTCTTCGTGCACACCAAGGATGCGGATCTTCGATGCGTTGGAGTAGGTCACTGCATCGAGAAGGAGGTACTCGGAGCTGCCCGGTACGGAGGTGATCATCTGACCGACCAGGCCGCCCGTACACGACTCGGCGAGGGCGATGCGAAGGCCGCGATCACGCAGGACGCTCCCGACGTATCCCGCGTACGTATCCGACGCGTCGCCGTAGATGATCGTGCCCAGGCGCTCGCGCACCACCTTGGCGCCACGCTCCGCCAACTGCTCGGCCTGCGCAGCATCCGCCGCTTGCGCAAGGACCTTCACCTCGACCTCGGGAAAGCTCGCGCGATACCCGATCGTGAGCCCCGGCATGCTCGCCTCGATGCCCGCGAGTTTCTCGCCGATGATCGACTCGCCTGTGCCGAACGTGCGCAGATGAATCTGATGGGTTGTGCGTGAGGCGTGCGGTGAGATGAGCGCTTCGATCTCGTTGTTGAAGATGGCGCGCATCTCTCCAGGAACGCCAGGCATGAAGAACATCCGCGCGCCCGTCTCGAAGGTGATCGCAAACCCTGGCGCCGTCCCTGCGACATTGGAGAGCACGACACAGCCCTCGGGGAGGTCTGCCTGCTTCAAATTGCTTGGGCTCATCTCACGACCGAGTGCGGTGAAGCGTCGCCTGATGTTCTCAAGGCCAGCCTCACTTCGATGAAGCGGAACCTGGAGCGCGAGCGCCGCAGCCTCGGCCGTCATGTCGTCTGTCGTGGGCCCGAGACCACCCGTGACGAAGACGAGATCGAAGCGCGTGGAGAGGTCGACCAGGGAGCGCTGAATGCGCTCGACGTGATCGTCGATCGTGCGGTGTTCGAGGACGTCGAAGCCGAGGGCGATAAGCCGTTCGGAGAGCCAGGAGGAGTTCGTGTTGACGAGCTCACCGCGGGTGAGTTCGGTGCCGATGGCGAGGATGGCGACGCGCAACATGGGCCGAGCTTCTCACGAAGGCAGAGCGACAGATAGCGAAGGCGCGTGTTAGACGGTGGCAACTTCGACACAGAGCCCCAGGCTCTTTCGTAGTCCTTGAGCGAGTGCCATTTCGCACTCCTGATTCGGCGACAAGAGGAGCTTCATGAACGAGCAACGGACGAGGTCTTGGGCCCGAGGCGCGATGGGTTTGCTGACGGTGGTCTCACTTGCCGCGCATGGCGCGAGTGATGGTGCTGCCCAGCGCGCAGCGGCGGATGCGGCGGCGCCAGCGGCGGTGCGGCCACTCGACCAATTGGTCATCGTGCGCGAGCGCTTGCCGAACGGCTTGCGGGTGGTGCTGAACCCCGATCGCAGCGTCCCGACGATTGCGGTGGCGGTCTACTACGACGTCGGCTCACGCAACGAGGTGCAGGGCCGCTCGGGCTTCGCGCATCTCTTCGAGCACATGATGTTTCAGGGCTCGGCGAACGTGGACAAGGGCGAGCACTTCGTGATCATCACGAACCGCGGCGGCTCGATGAACGGCACCACGAGCGAGGACCGAACGAACTACTACGAGACGCTTCCCTCGAACGAGCTCGAGCTTGGTCTGTGGCTGGAGGCCGACCGCATGCGCTCCTTGGCGATCACGGCCGAGAACTTCGAGAACCAACGCGCCGTGGTCATGGATGAGCGTCGTCAGAGCTACGAGAACCAGCCCTACGGCGCCTCGTTCTTGCGCGCGAATGCCCTCGCGTACGGCGACTACTGGCCCTACGCGCACTCGACGATCGGCGACATGCAAGACCTCGTCGATGCGCCACTGAGTGCAGTGCAAGAGTTCTGGCAAGAGCACTACGCACCCAACAATGCGGTGCTCTCTGTCTCCGGCGATTTCGACCCTGCAGAGGCGATGGCGCTCATCCGACATCACTTCGAGGACATCGGCTCACGTGCCGTGCCTGCGTACAATCCGCCAGCGATTCAGGCGCAAACGGCGGAGCGCCGCGATCAGATGACCGACCCGCTCGCCGACCTTCCGGCGCTTCACGTCAACTACCACATCCCCCCCGCGCAAGAGGGCGATCACGCGGCCATTGAGATGCTCTCGCTCGTGCTCGGGCATGGCGAATCCTCGCGTCTCTATCGCGGCCTTGTGCATGACCGCGAGGTCGTGAGTGACATCTCCGTGGGCACCGATGATCGCCGCGGGCCGGATCTGTTCTCGGTCTTTGCGCTCATCGCAGAAGGCCACACGCCAGCAGAGGTTGAGGCACTCGTGTACGCCGAGATCGAGCGCATCTCACACGACGGAATCCAAGAGCGCGAGCTCGCACGCGTGCGCAATCAGGTCCGCGCGTTCTTCCTCTTCTCGCAGCAGAGCAACCTTGATCGCGCGCGCAACCTCGCGGAGTTCGAGATGTATCAGGGCGATGCGAACCTCATCCGTGGCGACCTCGATCGCTACCTCGCCGTGACGGCCGCCGACATCCAAC
>JBILQT010000304.1:0-8256 GCA_044373065.1 Sandaracinaceae bacterium | reverse complement strand
CAGTGCACACGCGCGCTTGGCTTCATCGAGGACGCCTCGCATGAGGCGCGTCTGGTGGCCCTCATGCGCGCACTTCAGCTGCCGCTTGAGGTACCGAGGCTCGACGCAGAAGAGGCCTGCTCGTTTCTTCGCAGCGACAAGAAGAACGCTGGCACGGCGCTGCGCTTTGTGCGCTGTGAAGCACCCGGCGCCTGCCAGGTGACGCAGGTCGCGCGCGAGTCGCTGGAGCGCTTTCTCGAGAATGCCCTGCACGCGCCCGCATCAACTGTGTGATGCTTTTTTGTAAGCGAACGCGTTTGCCCCTACTGTGCTGAGTGCGCCCTCTTTCGGGCATGGAGGCTCTATGGTCCCGTCTCGACTCCTCTCCATTGCAACACTCTCCGCCTTGCTCGGTGCATCCGTTGGCTGTGCACCTGGCAACCCCGGCATGGACATTCTCGGATCTGCCCCTCCCGACCCGGGCAACATGTGCGTGCTCGATCCATCGACCAACATCTTCGAGGGGGGTTACACCTTTGACCTCGACCCGCGCTTTGCACCGACGTTCGCGCTGGGATTGGTGGTGCAAAACCACCTGATCAATCGCTTCAGCACGACGTTCCCGGTGATGGCGAATCAGAGCGACATCATCATCTCGGGCGCTGAGGTGGAGCTGGTCGACCGCAACGGCCGTCGTCTCGCGATCACGAACTCGTTCTATCGGACGCTCGCATCCGGCTCGATCCCAGCCGCCTCGGGTGACCAGCCCGGACGCGGCATCGCGAGCACCGAGATCATCCCGCCGAACGTGGCGGCCCAGCTTCCAAGCATCTTCCTCGATGCGCCTGCAGGTGGTGCAAGCATCGTGGCGCGCGTCGCAATCATCGGGACGACGCAGGGCGGCACCGAGGTCATCTCAAGTGACTTCATCGTTCCCGTTCGACTCTGCGTGGACTGCCTCTTTCTTCCTGGTGCCCCGCCCGAGGGCGAAGAGAATGGCTGCCGTCCTTCGCAGGATCCGTTCTTCGTCGGAGGCTTCACCCCGCTCACGCCATGCGAGACGGGCGACACCTGCCCGAGCGACCTCTGCGTCCTTGGTCGCTGCCTTCCCTGAAGAGGCGGCGCGGGGTGACAGAAGAGAAGACCGGGCTTCGGCTCGGTCTTTTTGTTTGTCTGCAAAGAAGCCTCAAGCACCATCGCTCAGGAAAGCAAAACGCCGACGCGTGAATCACGTGTCGGCGTTTTGCTTTGTGGCGGGGCAGGGTCTCAGAGGATGAGCGCCTCAACGAAGGCATCGCTCAGCGCGATGTTGCGCAGCGCCGTGAGCAGCGGTGAGGCTGCGAATGCGGCATCGACATCGAGCGCGCTCAAGGACGGTGTCTTTGCGAGCACGTAGCGAATCGCGAGGGCAGGGTCACCGCTTGCCAGCAAGCCCCAGGTGAGCGCCTGCGCGTGCGCTGCAAGGGCGAGCTTCTCGTAGACGAAGGTTGCATCGGCCAGGGCCAACTCACGTCGCACCTCGCGCTGTGCGATCGGCGGAAGGGTGCTCCAGAGGTCCGAAGTAAGCAGCACGGTCTCGCGTGATCGCGTTGGCTCCGCGCCTGGGCTCGTGTTTCCAAAGGCCGCACGGATCGCAGCGATGAGCGTGCGACACGCATCCTCATCCAGCGCGCCGAGGAGGACGAACTCGGGGCGTGTGAGTGCGAAGGCACGTCCAAGCTCGAAGCGGAGCATCGCGGGTGTACGCAGCAACGCATCGCTGACACGCACCGAGGGCGGTGCGGTTCGCAGGACTTCGCCGCGCGAGACCCGATCACGCACGAGGTAGACGACCGGGTCGAGCTGCATCCAGCCGTTGAGCTCGTGGATGATGCGCCCGGCGGGCGAGGTGTCGTGCGCGCCCACGCGGTCTGTCCCGAGGATGCCGAGGTCGCGCGTGGTCGTGCGGAAGAGCGGGAGCGCGTTCTCCCAGATGCGTCGCAGGACTGCGTGCGGCCCCTCGATGGGCGCGTTGAGCGAGGGGTGCGCGGTGAGCTTGGCGATGTCGAACGAGAGCGGCTCGATGTCGACGTTGTCGCCGTTGAAACCCGCGAGCAATCGACGCGCGATGAGTGCGCTCCCGTCGTCGCCGTGGCTCCGCTCGGCGAGCGTCATCTCGGTCAGCATCGAAGGAATCGGATGAAGCGCGGAGACCGGCGCCGCCGCAGGTGCCCAGCCATGCCAGGACTTCGCCTCGAACTTCGCCTCCTCGTCGGAAGCAGCCTCTGGCGCAGGGACCTCGCCCGGCGTCGTGACAGCCTCAGAAGCAGTGTCGGACTCGCCCTCCGACTCAGTCACAGACTCGGACGCGGACTCAGTCACAGACTCGGACACGGACTCAGTCACAGACTCGGACACGGACTCAGTCACAGACTCGGACGCGGACTCAGTCACAGACTCGGACGCGGACTCAGTCACAGACTCGGACGCGGACTCAGTCACAGACTCGGACGCGGACTCAGTCACAGACTCGGACACGGCCTCTGGCTCAGCCACAGACTCAGTCACAGCCACAGACTCAGCCGCAGTCTCCGCCGCAGGCATCGGCTCAATCCGCGCAAGCCATCCCGCCAGATCCGGCGTCTGCCCCGCTGCGACAAACCACGTAGCAAGCTCATCGAGCGGGACGCGCTGCGCGTCGCTGTCGGCGTCCTCTTTCTGCAGCGCATCGACCGCGCGCCAGACGTACGCCTCTGCACTTGCGACATCGCCAAGACCATTTGCGAAGAGCCGTGCGGCCTTGCGAAGAAGGTGCGCTCGCTCCTCGCCCATCCAGGCTTCTGCAGCCTTCGACTCGAGCAGCGCCACCACCTCGTAGACGTTCTGTCGCGCCTCCTCTTTGTCGCGCGCAGCAAGCCGCGCCGTCTCGCGCGTGAGGTCGGGCTCAAGCTCGGCCGAGAGCGTCTTGGACCACTCATCGATGAGGATGCGAAGCGCCGCGCGCGGGTCATCGAGCTCGTTCGAGACGACCGTTGCGGCGCGACGCAGGAGCATCCAGCGCACCGTCGGATGGGGCGCGTTCTCAGCGAGGGCACGCAGGCCACGTGCAAGCCTTGCAAGCTCGCCTTGCTCACGCGCGAGCCGCTCCAGCGAGGTCAGCAACGCACCTGCGCTCGCTTGGTGTTCGCAGGCTTGCACGTATGCATCGAGCGCCTGGCTGTTGGCACCCGCGCGCTCCAGCCAGCGTGCTTTGCGGTAGGCGAGGGCACGCCTTCCGTGGGGGCCAATCGCTTCTTGCACCAAGCGTGTGTAGACACGCGTGGCCGAGGCGACATCGCCCACCTCCAGCGCGAGGTGCTCAAAGGTCACGAGCAGCTGCCCGCGCGTTCCGCAGCGCAAGAGCGCGTCTTCGGCGACGACGAGCGCGCGGGTTGGCGCCTCGCTCAGCGCATCGATCGCAGCCTGGTAGAGGTCGACCGCGCGCGCGGGCTCGGCGCGGCCCGCCTCGTTGAGCAGGAGCGCAATGCCTCGCTCCGTGCGTCCCATCGCGATCAGCGCATGGCCGAGCGAGAGCCTTCGCTCCACGGAGGTTTCCTCGACGGGCGCCTCCTCGTGATCGAGGCGCTCAAGCTCGGCTTCCGCGGCAACGAGATGCGCCTCGGCGCGCTCGGGTGCGTGCAGCGTGCGTGCGTAGCAGGCCGCCAACTCAAGATGGCCAATCGCGCGCTCGTGCGCGGTCGCGCCCTCTTCGATGCGCAGCGAGAGTGCGGCCACGAGGCGCTCGCGTTCACCGGCCTGCGCATAGATCGCAGCGAGACGATGAAGTGCCTCGCCATCGCGTGGCGCTGTTGCGAGCAGGCGTGCCCATGTCCTTGCCTCACCGGGCGCATCGCCATGCTCACGGCGCAGGCGCGCGACGCGACGAAGCCCCTCGGACCTGTCCTCTTCCTGCGAGACAAGCAGTGCCTCTGCGGCGCGAATCAGTCCGTCGTAGTCCTGATGCGAGACACCGAGCTGGAAGGCCGCAGCACGAAGCGGTGCGCCCGCTGCGCCCAAGGTTGAGGCTGCTTCAAGCGCACGCTCCAGGGCACGCCGTGGTCGACGCTCGGCCATGCGCAGCACCGCGCGGAGGATCGGGTCCATCACGCCAGGCTCGCATCGCCACTCCTCGCAGAGCGCAGCCGCAGCGGCGTCATCGTGCTCATCGAGCGCGTGCTTCTCGCTCACCGCGAGCGAGGCGAGGTAGGGCTCGGTCGAGGTCGAATCCAGCTCGGCCCAGCGCGCGACGAGCGTGAATGCGCTGGTCGACTCCGCGGCCGTGAGGATGCGACCGCGCAGTGCCTCGGGTGCATCGCCCACGAGCTTCTCCACACGCAGCGCGACCTCGGCGCCCGCACGGGGCCAGTCGGTTGTGAGCGAGTCCTGTCGCACCAAGAGCAGCGCCGCGCGCGCACAGAGCGCGTCTTCACGCAGGGCCTCTGTGGCGAGCTCCACCGCGCGTGCGTGCTGCCCGCGTTGCTCATCGATGCAGGCCAGCTCGGCGAGCGCGCGTGCGCGACGCGGACCTGTGCTGTGCGAAGCCTCGGCGGCCCATGCAGCGCCCGTGCTGCCCGCATCCAGCTCGCCATCGCCTGTGCGTGCACGGCGCAGGCGAATCGCGATGTCTGGGTCGGCGTGGCCCTGTGCGATCGCATCGCGGCAGGCTGCAGCCGCGCGTGCGGCCTGCCCACCGAGCGAGGCGAACGTGGCCTCCAAGGCACGAAAACGAGAGCGCTCCAAGGCGTGCGCCGCGTTCGAGGCCTGGTGTCCGTAGGCGGCTGCACGGGCCGCGTCGTCGCCTTGAATGCGTCCAAGGTTTGCGAGCGCGCGACAAAGCTCAGCGTCGTAGTGCGCCTCAAGCTGCGTGCGCACGAGCTGCATCGCGCCGCCGCGTGCCGCGGGTTCACGCAGGACGAAGTCGACCCAGGCCGGCGTGATCTTGCCCACCGCGAGCGCGTTCACCGGAGGAGGGATGACGCCCGTTGCGGCAATCTCTGCCGCCCACTCCGCCATCGCCGCAAAGCCATGCTCATGGGCGACGCTGCGCAGTGCGTGGGCCAGCGCTTTCTTGTTGTCCGTCGTCGCGCGGGCACCGCGAAGCGCGCGCTCCAATCCCGCGATCAGAATCCATGGGTCGTGTGCGCGCGCGGCGAGTTCCTCCAGCTCGTGCTGCGTCTCGCTGTGGCCAGGCTCGGCCACAAGGGCGCGTGTGCGCAGCTCCACCTCGAGGGTGCTGTCGGGCTCAAGCGCATGACGCGCCGCTGCCGCGCGACGCCACCACTCCGCATCGTCGTGCCCTGCCTGCGCAGCAATCTCCTCCAGGATGATCGCGTGCTCACGCGGCACGCCAGACTCGCGCAGATCCTCATCGAGCGGGGCCCAGATCACCTCGACGCTCGGGCCTGTATCGAAGGCCTCAAGCAGAAAGCGCGCGGCCATCAGCGAGGTGCCGTGCATCTCGGCGCGCTCGGCGGCGGTGAGCAGCAAGCGCCGCTTCTCGTCTGCATCGCCTGCGAGGCGTGCGAACTCGGCACGCAGCTCGACGGCTGCGAGATGCAGCTTGGCGCGGCTCAGGCAGGTCGAGAATTGTTCCACGGCACGCGGCGAGGAAGGGTCCACCGCGTAGGCACGCGCACTCATGAAATGCGCACGCTCTGCATCGTCGACCGACACAATCGCAGCAGCCTCGGCGAACGACTCTGCCGCGATGCTCTTGCGCCCCGCAGCGAGCTCAATCTCGCCTGCAAGCCACCAGGCACTCGCCTCATTCGGCGCAGCCTGCACCGCAGCCTGCACGGCCAAGCGCGCCTCGTCGCGGCGTCCGAGACGTCGACACAAGAGCGCGTAGGAGATCATCCCGAGTGCGCGGTCCTCGGTGCTGCGCGCGACGCCGATCAGTGCCTTGCCATAGGCCAGCGCCACATCGACTTCCTCGATGCTCACGCAGGCCAGTGCAGCCTCACGCAGGTACGCCGTGTTCGTTGGCTCTGCGGCCGAGGCCTCACGCGCGGCGCGCGCATGCTCATCGAGGGCGCCCAGACGCGAGCGATAGAGCTGCGCAACCTCGTGCCAGGCGTGTGCGCGCTCGGGGCCCGATGCGCCGTTGGCCTCAAGCAACGTCGCGTGCTCCTCCGCGTCTTCAATCGGGTCGAGCAGGGGCACATCGCCGAGCGTGAGCACCGGGAAGACGACGCGATCGGCGGTCTGCGTTGGGCGCGCCACGCCGGGGGCGAGCTGAACGCGTGCGTTGCGACCAGGCAGGAGCGAGGGCGAGGAGGTGCGTGCCGCAGGGAGCTTCGTCGCCGAGGCGCGCGTCGTGGACGGCGGCGGTGGGCTTGAGCGAAGCGTGCCCTGCGAGGACGGGACAGGGCCTGGTCGCATCGAGGCAGGCCGCATCGAAGCAGGGCGCGCGAGTGTCGGCGGAGGCCGCGACGAGGCGCGTGCCACATCGACTGCCGGCGGTCCCAAGTCGGAGCCCGGGAGAATCTCAAGCAGGCCCGCAAGCGCGAGCGCAGCGACACGCGAGGCGGCCGCCGGAGACTCCGAGAGCAACGCACTCACACGCGTCTCGCGCGGTGCATCAAAGCGTGCCCAGCGCTTCGCACGCAGCACGGTCGGCCCCACGCCAAAGCGAATCCATTGCTGCGCGCGCTTACCCACCGCCTCGGCATCCGCGGCCGCCGCATGGCGCTCGAGCGCATCGAGCAAGAGGTTCAAGAGGATGACGTCGTGCGTTGGGTCCGAGGGCAGCGAGGCTGTCTGCCGCACCACCGCACCCGCCTTGTTTCCGACCTCCTCAAACGCGCGGATGATCCGCTCCATCCAGACCGAGCGGAGCCCCTCGCGCAGCACTTCCATCTTGAGGCCGCTGTACTCACTCGCGCGCAGGTCGCCACTCACGATGGCGGATTCGAGCCCCGCCTCATCGAGCCCAACCGAGCGCAGCTTCGCGTGCGACGCCTCGCTGAGCCTTCCCGCGAGCACGAGGAAGCTCCCCACCGCGGGGTCTCCCTCGCGCATCGAGACATGTGCGATTCGCCCGGAGCGCAGCTGAAGCGTGCGCGAGCCAAACGTGTAAACGCCTGTCGAAGTGCGCGCTTCAAGCGCAAGCATCTCCACGGCTGAGGCATTTGCGCGGGCGGGCCACGCCCCCGTTCCGTCATCCGGCGATGCCGGTTTGGCTGTGTCGCCAGAGGTCATTTCGTCACGATACCAGGGCTCCTCGCACCACGAGAAATTCAGCGAGAAGTGAACACCTGTTCGTGCGCGGCGGCGCTTTTCTTTGCCCCGCACGAGGTTCGATCGAGGCTCGCGCGATGCCAGTCTGGGCCTCGACGGTCGGTCTCCTCATCCTCTCGAATGTGTTCATGACGTACGCCTGGTACGGCCACTTGCGAGACATGCGCGCAGCGCCTTTGTGGATGGCCATCCTGGCGAGCTGGGGGATCGCGTTCTTCGAGTATTGCCTTCAGGTGCCTGCGAATCGGATTGGCTCGACGGGCTTCGAGTTGGGTCAGCTGAAGGTGATCCAAGAGGTGATCTCGATGGTCGTCTTTATGCTGTTCGCGACGTTCTATATGCGTCGGCCGTTCTCGATGGATCTTGTGTATGCGACGCTTTGTTTGGTGGGGGCGGCGTACTTTATGTTTCGGGGTGGGGTGCCTGCGGCGGGGCATTGAGTCTTTTGCTGCTGCGCTGTTTCTGATTCCGTCGCTTGCTCTGTTCGGACTCTGTCGCTGTCGCTTGCTCTGTGTCGGACCCCGTCGCTGTCGCTTGCTCTGACTCCGTCGCTGGCGCGGGCTCTCTGCGTTGGGGTTTGGATTCGATAGCTCTTGTCCTCGCCGGACGGGCCCAAGGGGTCGTTTGCGGACGACCCCTTGGAACCCCGCCGCTCTCGATCTGTCACGTCGCTGGATGCGTCTGCGCCAGAGAACTTGAGCGTGTTTCCGCTGGGTTGCTGAGCCTCGGTTCGGCGGTCCCTCTGCTGCTTGCGGCCGCGATGGCGGAGGTTCTGTTTCGAGACCACCTGCCCGCGTATCTCCTAGCGACCCGGTCCGTTTCGAGGTTGGTGTGACGTCGACTGGCGGGACTTGGTGGCTTTGGGTTCGGTGGCTGTCGCTCGCTGGTTCCGTCGCTGTCGCTTGCTCTGTGTCGGACCCCGTCGCTGTCGCTTGCTCTGGCTCTGTCGCTGTCGCTGGCTCTCTGCGTTGGGGTTTGGATTCGATAGCTCTTGTCCTCGCCGGACGGGCCCAAGGGGTC
>JBILQT010000303.1:0-8314 GCA_044373065.1 Sandaracinaceae bacterium | reverse complement strand
CCAGATCGCCTAGTAGCTGGGCCAAATTCGCCGTTTCTCCGCGCAGCAAGCGAGCCTCGGCCAGCACCGAGAGCAGCGCATGATCGCGGCTCTTTCCTGGGTCGCCATCGCGGCCCATCAAGCGCAGCACAAGCGAGACGGCCGCACTCAGTGTGGTGCGCGCACCTTGCACATCCGTCTCCCAACGCGGCGACCGACACTCGAGTGCGGAGAGCAAATGAATCGGGGCTCCCGCATCCGAGCCTGGCGTCATCACGCGCACCGAAGTGCGCGCCGCAAAGCGCGCAAGCTCGGCCTCGCCAATCCCACTCGCAGCAAGGCCTTTTCGTCGCGCCTCGATGGCCCGTGCGACATCTTCATCGCCGGCGATTCCGTCCTCATCGTCTTGCGCGGCCTCCACCCAAGGCGCCATCTGCGCCGGGTCAAACGAAGGAAACGCGAGCATCAGATTCGGCAGGTCGCCTTTGATGTCGATCATCAACACGGGCACCTCTGCGCGCAGTGCTTCTTCGACAAGCACCGTGACGAGCCCCGTCTTCCCACTTCCCGTCATCCCCACGATCACACCGTGCGTCAGCAAGTCGCTCGGGTTCATCTCGTGCGTTCCAAGCGATGCGCGGCCATCGAGAGATCGACGCGCACCGAGGCGAAGTTTGGTGGTCATGGCGAGGCTCCTTTCTCGCGCACATCAGACGGCGAAGGGCCCGTCGTCACCGAAGGGGTTCAAGTCTCCGGGCGCGGGAGGCGCCTTCTCCTTGTCCTTCAAGTTCGCGCCCTCTTCGTTCTCCGGCGTCCTCTTCTTGCCGCCTGTCGTGCGACGCGAGACCCAGAGCGAAGGCGCAATCGCATCCACATCGTCATGCCACCAGCGCAAGTAGGTGAGCATGCGACGCACCTCGCCGTAGTTCTGTATCATCTTGTTCAGGCAGCGATTGCGACGCTCCGCAGGCGCGAGCTTTTGCGTGCCGAACTCCCGGCCATCCATGCAGTCCAGCATCGAGAGCGCCACACGCGCCGCGTCGTCCACCTCCTCCTCCGTCAGCGCCGTCTTCTTGCCAAGCAGCGCTGTGTTCTCGCGGAAGAGCCGCACGAGCATCATCGTGCTGTTGGCCGCGTTGCGATAACCCTGAACACCACGCGCGGTGTCGACGCGCGTGCGGTCCAGCAGCTTGCGATTCGCCAGCGCATCCGCGTCCGTGACGAGCAACGCGTGCTTCTCAAGCACCTGGCTATGAAGCGCACCGAGGTCGCTCACCTTGCTGCCCGAGGCGAAATCAAACTGCGCCAGACGCGTCTCGTCCGCGTCGTTCCAGAGCCCGTCGAGTATCGCGAGCGCCTCCTCCCCAAACTTCGCGCGCACGGCCTCACGATGCTTCTCAATCCCCTCCCGCGCGCCCTTCACCACACCCGCCGCAAGCATCGGATCAAGCCCACGCGTCGCCTCCGAATCGGCGATACGCGCAAGCTCCTCGCGCTTGCTGTCCAACATCGCCTCATGCGACATCGACTCACCAGCCACAACCACAGTCTCACCAGAATTACGTTCGCTCACAGGTCACTCCACAGGGTTTCGATTTTTCGTTTCAGTCGCGGTTTGTTCCGCGTTCGAATGGGTTATCGGGAGCGTTTCGAAACGGTTGCGTACTTTTTTCGAGAAAAGTTTTTGGCGCGACGAAACCTGCGATTTCGCGCGTGATCAGGCGTGATTTCGCGATTCGTTCGGGGCTTCAGGGCGCGACGAAGATGCGCTTGCTTGCCCTCATCGCCTCGGACGCTGACAACACTCCGGAGTCACGCATGCAATGGACCGCAATCCACACCGACGACCTTCCAGACCGGCTCGATCAGACGAGCTTGGTGGCCCTGCGGATGGACATCATTCGGGATGCCCTCGTCCTGCAGTTCTTCCAGGGCACGGATCCCTATGAACCTCGCGAGAGACGATGCGCGTTCGTGGCCGTCACACCCATCATGAGCATCGATGTGGGCATCGGAGATGCCGTCCACATCTTCTCTGCGGCCAGCGTGCACGACGCTTCCGTTCACACGGAGTCTGGCCGCGTGCGACTCGAGCTCAATGTCTTCGGTAGCACTGGACCCGAAAGGATCGAGATTCTCGGCGCAGCGATACACGCGGTGACCTCGGAGCCACATCCGTGCAGCGTATGGAGTTGCCCGAGTTGCGACGTCGCATCCGGCATTGCGCTGCTGCTTTCGGAGCTCCGAAACGACTTGCCGCTTGTCCGAGTCAGCTAGCCGCTACTGCCGCAAGCCGCACAGCCCTCTCGCCATCACGCGCGCTGCAGTCGCGTCTTGCGTGAGCTTTCGCGTGACCTTCTCGAGCTCCACGCTGAACTGCTCTACATCCAATCGCACTGCGGCCAGCGCGCTCACAAGCTGCTCCACCGAAGCGGTCACTTCCGCGAGTTTCTCCGGTACGCGCGCCTCCGATTCCTCGGTGATCACAGCCGTGCCTTCCGCGACTTCGCACGCGAGGTGCGGATGCCCTCGCCAAATCTTCGACGGCCCTTGCGTGCGCATCGCGCGTTCCCAGTTTTCGAGGGCGCCAAGGTCCCCGCAACACTCCGGGAAGATGACGGCTTTGTCGTCCACCATCAGGCTCAACCCGCCGCAAAGCGGGGTGAACGCGCCGTCTTCCACGCGGTCCACGACCAAACGCTCCAGGAACGCGCTCTCTGCAATGACTGCGAGCGAGACGAAATTCGTCCCCGGCTCGAAGGGCATGACGTCGTGAATTCCGACGTCCGCCATGCATGCGCGAAAGTAAGCGTCCGAGTCGCTTCCAGTGCCGATTTCTTCAGGCATTCGTCGCTCTGAGTACATGTACGGTTCCACTTCGACCACGGCGACGAATCGAACCTTGCGCCCAGTGGCATCCATCCGTTCCATGACGGACCGTGCTCTGGACCGGCAGGTGGGTCGACTCGATTGGGTTGCAGGGTGAAGGCGCCGCGAGGGTGCGAGTCAATGCCGAAGATATTGAAGGTGCCGAGCGCGTAGCGGTCACACGTGAACGCATCTCAACAACCAAACCGGAGCCATCCCGAAATCGAAACGGCTACCCTCGTCGCCGATGAGCTCCGACAACTACAAGGTGCGCGTGCTCGCATCCGCGCCGCAAGAGACCACGTTTCGCGTTGCGATGGCGGGCAACGGCGGCTTCGAAGGGTTCCCTCCCTTTGGCCGCGCATTCGCGCTCTGGTTGCTCGCGCACGGCGCGCGGAAGCAGCGCGATGCGCATCCGTGGCTCGCGGATTTTGAAGAGTTCGGCTGCGTGGACGAAGCGTGGATGCGAGCGCACGCGCCCGATCACATTCGCGCTGTCGAGCAACTCGCGCATGCCCATTTCGTCGCGACCGACTCGGATGCACAAGCGCTCGAAGCGCGCATCGTGCGCACTGCCGAAGGGCTTCTCGAGAGCGCGCCGCAGATGGATTTGCGCGTGACCTGGGCCGCGGAGTCGGGGCATCTCTTCGCGCCGAACGAGGTCTTCGGGACGACAGGCTACGACGTGTTCCGCGAGAACCCGCCGCCCTACGCTTCAACACGCCAGGCGCGCGTCTTTCATCGCGCCGGGACATCGACGGTGCTCGGGCAGGCCCAGGCCGTCTACGGGCTCTTCAAGGACGAAGCCGGCACATCGCTGACGCATCTTCCAACCGGCATGGCCCTCTCTGGCCCGCTCGAAGCAGCACGCGCCGAAGCGCTGCTCGATGCACTCGTGGCGGCCGCGCCGGAGGCAGGCGTGGAGTTCTCGTTCGCACCCTCGGAGGTGCCGATGGGGCTCGTCGACATGCTGCGGCCGATTGTGCGGAGTGTGATTTAGGCGGGAGCGGTTCGGCGTTGGATGCGAAGACCGGCACGGAAATCGGCGTGACAAAGGGCTTTGTTTTCAAAGCGATTCGCGCGTCCGCGCAACCTGCCCATTCGGCTTCAGCATCTCAAAGCGCGCAAGAATTCGAACTGGGCGCGTCGCTCGCAGATGAGGTTCATGTGGGAACCGCCTCGCGAAATTCGCGCTCGAACCGACCGGCCTCCGTGAGCGACTTCGCAACTCTCGGCCACGCAAGCGAGAAGGCGTTCGCGGATTTCGTGTAGTCGGCGAGCTTCTTCTTGATGCGCACCGCCAGAGGCTGCTGCCCCAGCCGTGTCACCGCGTTTGGGTGACACTCCATCCCTTGTTGGACGTAGCTGTCGTTCGGGAAGAGGGCCGTCACAACCCAAGTCTCGGTGCACTGCGCGGGCACGCAAAGGACGACCCTTCCGGGCGTGGACGGCTCTCCGCACCAGCTGAGGAGCACTTGCCGGAGCGCATTCGCTGAATCCGCCGGAGGCGGGCAAGGCTTGGCGCATGGCAGTGGAAGGTCGCCGGCTTGCGTTGTGAGGTTCGCCTTGGCGTAGTCCGAATCCGCGACATCAACGTCGAGATGAAGAATCAGGATGTCTAACGCTTCGAAGAGCAGTGCATCCGAAGAGAGCTTTCCTCCTCCACGACGAGCCGCAGCGTGGCACCACTTGTACACGCCGCCCCAGCCTCCATTTCCCAACTCGGGATCGAACGCTGCGGAAGTGTCCGGATAAATCTGCCTGAGCACGAAAGGGCGCTCCTCAAGCATCGCGCGCAGCGCCGCCTCCACGACCGCGCGATCCGTTGGGCCCTCGGCGACGAGCCCGACACGCAAGGGCGTCTCTGGTTGGCTAGACATTCGGCAATCCGCCAAGAAGGCCGTTCATCCACATGCGTGAGAGCGTCCACGTTTCATCTGGGCGCAGTTGAGAGGCCTTCGCGAGGTCGATGCGGCTGATGTCGGTGTGTCCGCGGCTGTCACGGTCCACCGCGAAGAGTCGAACCTCTGGGTCGCCCAGCGGCAGGCCGTCGAGCAGCCCTGGGTTGTGGGCCGTCACAAGCCACTGCTGTTGCGCGCTCGGATTTCGCTTTGTCCAAGCGCAAAGGCTCTCTGCCAGCCTCCGTGCCATGCGCGGGTTGAGCGCCTGGTCGAGGTTGTCGACGGCCACACAGCGCGGCGCCTTCGGATGAAGCGCGAGCACAGCGTAGTAGAGGATGTAGAGCGCGCCCTCGCTGGCATCGTGTCCGGTCAGCAGGTTTCGCTCCGGCGCCATGAATCGGTCATGAAAGGCGACCACCATCGGCGAGCGCGCTGCCGAGGGCGAGAGAGGCATCCCCTCGATCGAACAGCCAGCGAAGTCGCTGGCCCAATCGAGGAGACCACGCACATCGCCCAATGCCTCCGCGAGGCTTTCATCGTGCTCGGCGGCGCGCTCCAGCTCGACGATGGCCTGCGGAAGCCGCCCTCCGCTGAGCCCCACAGGGTCTCGCTGTTGCGCATCCGCCATCCCTCGAAGCGTCGGCGTGTTCGGGCAATAGATTGCGTACTCGATCAAAAGCTCCATCAGCGCGAGCGCGGAGCTGCCGGGCTCAAGCGCCACCATCTCCCTCGCCGCCCAGCCACGCTTGCTGTTTGGGGAGTCCCCCGTGCTTGCGGGCGAGCGAGAGATGACATCGCGCCCACCAGCATCACGCAGCGTCTCAGTCTTGAAGCGCCAGGCGTGCTCATCACTCGACGGGCCCGGGTTCCAGAGCGTCACGCGGAGCGAAGCGCCGTCCGCAGTCTTCGCTTCGAGGTCAATGTCTTGAACCGGATTCGGCTGCGGGAAGGCCGAGCGATAGAGCTGCGGCACACCAGGTCGCACGCCGCGACGCTGCAAGCTTTCATCATCCACGTCCCCATACGCCGCAGCACTCAGCACACCGAGCGCTTCAAGCAGATTGCTCTTGCCGCTGCCGTTCGCGCCGATGAAGACGTTGACGCGGCCAAGCTCCAGCTTGAGCTCCACGAGCGTTTTGAAGCGTCGAATGGTGAGGTCACGAATCATGCTGGAACCGTAAGGCAAGGCGCGGAGGCAAGCGACTCGTTTCCCGCGAGTCGACCATCGCCTCTGCCGTCAACGGGCCCGTCTCGCCGCGACTGACACCGCCGTGTGTTCGAAAACCAAGCGTCGCGAAGCGCCGACTCGCCGCCCGATTCCAGTCTCCCCAAGAAAGCCCCGCCAACACCCTACCCATTCGCCTCCAGCAGCTCAAAGCGCGTCAGGCTCGTGAGCTGCCTCGGCTGCCTTCCCGGATGCAGCCTCCCCACCACGCGCACGTACGCCCGATGCGTCATGTGCGCGCGGCCCGCCGTCGCGTAGTCCTTCGCGTTGAGATGCGTTCGCACATGCACTTGCTCGCCCTCGGGCAAGAGGAGCGAGAGCACCACTTCACCCGAGCGATTGCCGTCCGCGTCCATGTCGCCATCGAGACGCTCGACCGTCCCGATGAACGCATCTTCGACGTGCTTCTCGCTCGCACGAAGCTCACGCCGCACCTCTTCGATGCGCGCGAAGTAGCTGTGATCGATGCGCACCGCGGAGCGCAGCGCATCCCCCGGCGGACGCGCAATCGAAGACGCCCACGTCACGCCCAGCTCAAGCGAACACTTGAGCGCGCTGTCTTCAAAGCGCGTGAGCGCCTCGCAGAAGTTCGACGAAACGGTCGGCGCCTCACTCGACTTCAGCGTGTCGACAAGCGCATCGAGCGTGCCCGTCTCAATCGCTGAAACCAGCTCCGTGGCCGACCTTCGCAGCGCAAGCACGGCGCGACGCACGAAGGGCACGTCGTTGTCCGCTTCATCGAATGCGAGCGGCGCCTGCACATCAAGCGCGCTCACCGGGCACGAGACATTCAGAACGAAACTGCCGCGCTGCGTATGACGAAAGCGCACCGCATCGATGAACTGCTTGGCCTCGGTATTCAGCAGGCGCGGATGATGCGCGCGCGGACGAACGACGGTGCACGCGGACGCCAAGAGCATCTGACGCGCACCCTCCATCGCATCCGCCGCAAACGCGAGCGGCAAGTAGCCCTCGCTCGGGCCTGGCGCGTCCATCCGAAACGCAATCGCGTCGTCGGCTGACTCTGCGAGCGACTCGCGAACGGCATCCTTTGTCCGCCGCTCAAGATGCGCGAGCGTGTCGACGACAACCTCAACCGCATCGCGGTAATCCGAGACTGTCGTGTCCATCGGAAAGACGAGCTGACGCGGCGCGTACGCAACGTGGTTCATCACGTAGAGCCGATCCGCAACAGCCTCCGCAACCTGCGTCCATCCGCGCGCTTTGGCGTAGTCGCGAAGGTAGGTCGGCGGGATGAATGTGTCGGTCGTCATGACGCAGTCGAATAGGTGGGGATGACTCGGCGCGAGAGCTTCGATTGTCGAACGACGGGGCTATCCCACGGCGTCCTTTCGCGGTTGCGGTCCTTTACCGGTCCCCTTGTGACGAGCGTGCTCGCCACGGAGATGCGCGTAGCGCTCATGAACAGGTGTTGGCTCCGGTGGTGACGGGATCCGTGCGGCCTTCTCAAGCCGATGAACGAGTTCCGTCGGGATCTGCGCGCGCAGCAACTTGGTCAGCGCCCTTCCGACATGTTCGATGAGCAAAGGTGGTGCTGCATTGCCCACTTGCTTCACAGCGAGCTGACGCGAACCCTCGAAGCGCCACGACGCGGGAAAGGTTTGCAGTCGAGCCATTTCCTCGACGGCAAACGGTCGGCTTTCCCAGTGGAACGGACCAGTGGCTGGCCCTGGCGACGCAGGGAGCGTCCACGACGGAAGACGAGGGTCGGTCTTCAACAAGAACGACCAGAACCGTGTTCGCTCGCCAAAGAGCGCGACACCACCGCCGGACTTCGTATGAAAGAGGTAGTTCTTCCCCGCAGGAATCGAGGGGAGCAGTTCGGCCCAGGTCCCCTTCATCTGAAGTGAGTCCGCGATCTTCAGCTTCGCGAGCGCATCACCTGCACGACGCCACTCCGATTCTGGAACTGGTGATGGCCACGCGAATGAGCGTTTGATGTCGTCCCGCACGCCGACGACAAAGCTCCTCTGCCTGCGTTGAGGAACACCAAACTCCTCCGCATGGAGAGTCGTCGACGTGAGGTTGTAGTGGACTCCCGTCCTCTCCTCCATCGCCTCGAGTTGTTCAGTGAAGCGAGCAAGCCCAGAGTTCGCTCGCACGAATCCCGGAACGTTTTCGATGAGGATGAGCTTGGGCAAGAATCGCTCGGCGGTCGCCACCATTGCGTCCAAGCACTGCGCGCGTTCGTCCTTCGTTCCTTTGCGCCCTGTGTTCTGCCACTGGGCCGCCTTCGAGAACGGCTGACATGGCGGACCTCCCACCAGAAGGTCGAGTTCCCTACTTTTCAGCCCGTACTTTGTGGGCTCTGCGTTCTGGA
>JBILQT010000302.1:0-8318 GCA_044373065.1 Sandaracinaceae bacterium | reverse complement strand
AGATGGTCGGAAGGCCCGTGGTCGTGCTTGAGCTTCACGGCATCGACCTCGCGGATGCCGACGAAGACGGCCTTCAATGGCTGCGTCCGCATCAGCCGGATCTGCGTAAGACGGCCGCCGAGAAAGACACCGCGCTGCGTGGCGCCATCTCCGTGCTGCGTGCGAACGGCTACAAGTTCGTGACGACGCATGAGGCCGCGATGGCCTGCAAGAGCGCCTCGTAATCAGCGCGCGAGGGGCTGCAGGATGAAGTCGAACGAGGCGTGCTCGTAGACGACGTGCATCCTCGGGTCGTCTTGCTGCACGGTGAGCAAACGCGAGCGATGGAAGAAGGGATCCTGCGCGTTGTACGGGTCGCCAGGGAAGTAGAGCTGCGTGGTGAGCGGCACATACCCAGGCGCACGCACCTTCACGTGCAGATGCGCGGGCCGGTAGGCGCTGCCGTTGAGGTAGTGCCCAGGTCGCGTGGTGACGAATCTGTACTCACCCATCGTCGATTGCGCGGCGCGTCCGAAGTGCCCCTCCGTCGTCCCGTCGTTGTCGTAGTGGCCCTGATGGTTGGCCTGCCAGAGCTCGATGAAGGCAGGCAGTGGCTCACAGCGCGTGTTGCGAATCGTGCCCTCAAAGATGAGATGGCCTCGGCCCTCGAAGGGTTGGGTTCCAGCGACGATTCCCGGTCGGTAGTAGGGGCCCTCGATGTCGGCGGTGGTGGGTACCTCGCAGGCGGAGGGCGACTGCTGCGCACGAAGTGAAGCCGGCAACACGAGTGCGCTTGCGGCGAGACCACCGAGAAAGATGCGGCGCGATGTCATCAGCCCAGTCTGACGAATCGCGTGCTCTGAAAAGTCAGCGCTTCGTAAAACTCGCCAACGACAAAGCCCCCGCGTGTGCGGAGGCTCTGTGCGAAAGGGAAGCGCGAATCAGTTCGCGGGTGCGGCGGCTGGCTCAGGCGTGACCGCTTCTGGCGTCGCAGCAGGCGGCGCGTTTGGGTCCACCGCAGCGGCCTCTGGCGCGGCCTCCGGTGCAGCCTCAGGCGTGGCTTCCGGTGCGGCCTCCGGGGCAGGCGCAGCGGGCACTTCAACGACGACGGGCGCGACGACTGCGACGGGCTCTGGGGTGGCTGTTTCGGGCGAGCCGCACGCATTGAGAACGAGGCCTGAGACGAGCGCGAGCGAGACGGTGAACATGGTGTTCTTCGACATGGCTTCCTCCGAGGTCCGAGCATCGAGTTGATGTTGCGGACGAGTTGGTTGTGGGCCGCGCTCCGATCGCGCTCCAACCATCAATGGTCTCCACGCGCCATTCATCGTCGTCGATTGTCGTGCATCGTCGTGCTGCGCAATCGACACGCAACATCATCGCTGCCCCCTTTCAATCGTCATGCAATCGCCCCAAGTTGCACGCCGTGACTGACGCACTTCTTCTCCTCTCCTTCGGCGGCCCCGAAGGCCCCGACGACGTAATGCCCTTCCTCGAGAACGTGACGCGTGGACGCAACATCCCGCGGCCGCGCTTGCTCCAGGTGGCCGAGCACTACCAACACTTCGGAGGCGTATCGCCCATCAACGCGCAGAACCGCGCACTCCAAGAGGCGCTTGTGAAAGCCCTTCGCGCACAAGGCGATTCGCTTCCCGTCTATTGGGGCAACCGCAACTGGGCGCCCTTTCTCGGCGACACCCTTCAGCAGATGAAGGCGGACGGGATCACGCGCGCCTACGTGTACGCGACGAGCGCGTTCGGCAGTGACTCGGGCTGCAAGCAATACCGAGAGAATATGCGCGATGCCTCGGCTTCACTCGAGGGCGCACCCGAGCTCTTGAAGCTGCGCCTCTATTACGATCACCCGAGCTTCATCGAGGTGCAGGCCGAGCGCGTGAAGGATGCGCTGCGCACGTTGCCTGAGGCGCATCGAGCCTCCGCGCGCATCGTCTACACCGCGCACTCCGTCCCAATGAGCCTGGCCGCGGGCTCGCCTTATGAGCCGCAGCTTCGCGAGGCCAGCAGGCTTGTGACGGAGTCCCTCGGACGCGATGCCGCAACGACCGATCTCGTCTGGCAATCACGCAGCGGACCACCGCAGGTGCCCTGGCTCGCGCCCGACATCCTCGACCACCTCAAGGCGCTTCACGCGGGCGGCACCGAGGCCGTCGTCGTCGTGCCGATTGGCTTCGTCAGCGACCACATGGAAGTCGTCTGGGATCTCGACCACGACGCCAAGCACTGCGCTGAATCACTCGGCCTCGCGTACGCGCGCGCAGGCACGGTGGGTGACGACCCGCGCATCGTGAACATGCTCATCGAGCTGATGGATGAGCGCCGCAAGGGCGTGCCGAAGCGCGCGCTCAGTGTGCTCGGCATCGCGGGCGAAGACTGCGCGAACAAATGCTGCCCAAGGCCAATGACGTGATCTGAAGCACCTCGGGAACTCGGTGCGTGATGCGTTGTCCAACAGCGCATGGCGTACCGAGACGATGGCGGCGCACGTGAGGCGAAGCGGGCTGCGCTCGCGGCTCAGCTGGATGATGTGAGGCGCGGAAGAGCCGTGGATGGGCCCGATGAGGAGGCGCTCAAGCGCGAGATCGCCGCGCTCGCCTTGCCGCAGGCGAAGCTGATTCCCCCGCTTGGGTTGCTGAGCCGCGTGCGCATCGCGAGCCCCTGCACCGAGGACTGGAACGCGATGGTGGGCGATGCCCGCGTACGTCGCTGCACCCGCTGCGAGCGCGACGTCTACAACCTCTCGGGCTTCACAAGCGCCGAAGCCGAAGCGCTTCTCTCACGCGAGGGAGAAGCGCCGTGTGTGCGCCTCTACCGACGCAAAGACGGCACGATCATGACGAGCGATTGCGTCGAGGCCTCGCACCGCAAGCTCGCGCTCAAGGTGCTCGCGGTGGGTGCGTGTGCAATCGCTCTCGGCGGCGCCGTACAAGCATCGCAACCGGAGGAAGCCCCGCTGCATCATCCGCTGCGTCGAGGCGAGCCTGTGGTCCGCATCTCGGGTTTCAACGCGGCCTTTGAGAATGCGCTCTTCGACCCGTGCACGGAGATGGAGGGCGAGACGGGTTATGAGCGGGTGGTGCGGGAGTCAGAGTGTCGCGATTGGGAGGAGCGGATGAGCTACGCAACCGGGGCGATCCAAATCGTCCCGTACCCTGACGCGCTCTCCGAGCTCCTCGCGTATGGCGCCCGTGTCGACGCCGATGAGTTGATGGGCGAGGTCGTGACGGGTGAGGAGTAACGATGCCCTTTCGCGACGATGCTGTGAGCCTCGAAGCGCGCCGCGAGGCGCTCGCCGTGCAGCTTGAAGACGTGCGCCATGGTCGTGGTGAGGGCGATGCGGCGCAGCTCAAGGCTGAGCTTGCGGCCATGCCGCGTCCGAAGATCGATCTGCTTCCGCCGCTTGGATTGCTCTCACGCCTTCGCATCGCAAGCCCCTGCGAGGAGCCTTGGAACGCGATGGTCGGCGATGCGCGCGTGCGTCGGTGCACGCGCTGCGAGCGCGACGTCTACAACCTCTCGGGCTTCACAAGCGCTGAAGCCGAAGCCTTGCTCGCGCAGCCCGGTGAGGCGCCTTGCGTTCAGTTCTACAGGCGCAGAGACGGCACGATCATGACGAGCGATTGCATCGAGGCCTCGCATCGCAAGCTCGCGCTCAAGGTGCTCGCGGTGAGCGCGTGTGCAATCGCGGCCGGCGCTGCGCTGGCGCATTCTCAGCCGAGCGAGGTGTCGCATTCGTACACGCCCAGGCCCGCGCCGCATGTGCATATGCCCGGCTTTGATTCGTCGTCTGAAGGCGTGATCCGCGGACGCTCGCGTTAGCGAACGCGCAGGGTCACGCGTGTCGTCTCATCCGCTTCGATGCGAATCGTACGACGCGTCCGACGCTCACCCGCGATGCCCTCGAGCGTGTGCTCACCCGCGCGCACGCGTCCCGCATAGGGCGTCCCACCGACGTCGTGACCATCGAGCACCACGCGCCCCCACGGCTCGACGATCACGCGCAGCGAGCCAAAGCCTTGCTCGCTCTCCACGCCTGCATCGTCCATCGCCCCAGCGTCATCTTGCATGAACTCCGCAGGCACCTCGATGCCGCGTGGAGGCTCGAAGGCATCGACGATCGGCGCATCGATCACGGCCGCATCCGGTGTCTCGATCACCGCGCTTGGAATCGTTGCCTGCGAGGACGGCACGGCGTTGAGTGCACCGTACGCAACGACACCGGCGACCAACACGAGCGCAAGGATCGCGAGCGGGATGAGCCAGATCCAGCGCATCGGCTTCGCCTCTGGCGGCACGTACGTCGGCGTCGCGGCCTCCGCCTGCTGCGGCGCAGGCGGCTCGATGCTCGTCGGGTTCGGCAGCTCTTGCGTGGCCTCAAATGCACCCATCGCCACCGAGCGCTGCAGCGCCTGATCGTAGACCGTGCGCGTACGCGTCGGCTCATGCGCGGCGGCCGTCTGCACCGTGTCGTGTGCCGCATCTTCGAGCGCGAGGGACGTGATCGACTGCGTCGCGAGCGGTGCGCTGGGTGCCGAGGCACGCGCGTTGAGTTCCTTCATCCGCGCAGCGAGGCGCCTTCGTGTGCTCGTGGGCGGTGCAATGTTCGCGAGCGCATCGAGCAGCGCCGAGGCCGACGCAAAGCGCCCTCCAGTGTCGACGCACAAGAGGCGCTCGATGACGTCGCAGAAATCCTGCGGCACATGCGGCGCCACCTCGATGAGCTTGGGGCGCTTGCCCTCGAGCACTTGCAGCATCGTCGCGAGGTCGGTCGCGCCATCAAAAGGACGACGACCGGAGAGCGCCTCGTAGAGCACGACACCAAGGGCCCAGAGGTCGGCCGTGCCATCGAGGGGCTTTCCCGCGGCCTGCTCGGGGGACATGTACCAAGCCTTGCCCTTCACCGCGCCGCGCGTCGTATTCGCCGTCGAGAGGGCCGACTTCGCGATGCCAAAATCCGCGAGCTTGAAGTTGCCAAGCTCATCGACGAGCACATTCGAGGGAGACACATCGCGGTGCACGATGCGCGCGGGCTGGCCATCGATCTCAAGCTCATGCGCGTACGCAAGCGCCGAGGCGATGTCGATGATGAGCACACGTGCAAAGTCGACTTCGAGGGGCGCGCCCATGCGTCGCAAGAGCTCGCGCAGATCGCCGCCGCCGATGAACTCGAGCGTCATCCACCAGGTGCCCTGATCGCTCCCGAAATCGTAGACCTGCGCGATATGCGGATGCACCAGCCGCACGGCCAAGCGCGCCTCTTCTTGGAAGGCGCGCACGAAGGCCGCGTCGGCTGCGAGCGTCGGCAAAATGCGCTTCAAACAAACGCGACGCACAAAGCCTTGCGGGCCTCGGTGCGTCGCCAGGAACGTCTCCGCCATGCCGCCATGCCCGAGCGGTCGCTCAAGCTCGTAGCCGCCGAAGAGCGGCGATGCGGCAGGGCGCTCGCTCAACCTTCGAAGACCTCGTCGACGAGGCTGAGACCTCGGTCGATGATCTCAAAGCTCTCGGCCATCTGCGCCTCGTTGATGCAGAGCGGCGGGTTGCACATCACAAGGCTCTGCGAGAGCACCGTGAAGAGCCCGTTGTCGCGATAGAACTTGCCGAGCTTGCCCATGACCGGATGCGCTCCGGCGTAAGGCACAAGGCGCTCGTTCTTGCTGTTCTTGCGGAGCTCGATCGCGCCAAAAAGACCGATATTGCGATGTGTCAGCACCGAGCGATGCTTCTCCTGCATGCGCGCCATGTGGGCGTGCATCACCTCGCCCATGCGTGCCGAATTCTCGATGAGCTTCTCGTTCTCGAGCACATCGATGACGGCCATCGCGGCTGCAAGGCACATCGGGTGCGCGTTGTACGTGAGGCCACCGGAGAAGACGTTCTCGCGGAAGTGGTTGGCGATCTTGTCGCTCAAGCCCATCACGCCGAGCGGCATGTAGGAGCTGGTCAGGCCCTTGGCCATCGTGACGATGTCCGGGACGATGCCGCCGTGCTCAAACGCGAAGAGCTTTCCGGTGCGACCCCAGCCCGCCATGACCTCATCGCAGACGAGCAAGATGCCGTACTTATCAAGCAGCGCGCGAAGGCCCTGCAGGTAGCCCTTGGGCGGCGGAAGGATGCCGTTGGTGCCCGTGACCGTCTCGATGAACATCGCCGCGATGTTCTTGCCGCCCTCGTATTGGATGACCTCTTCGAGGTAGCGCAGGTTGTTCGCCACAACCTCCTCATCGCTCGTGCCGAACGAGTAGTCGTAGGGGTGCGGATCCATCACGCGCACAACGCCGTTCATGCCCGGCTCGTTGGGCCAGCGACGTGGGTCACCCGTGAGGGAAATCGCTCCGTGGGTGGCACCGTGATAGCTGCGATAGCGCGCGAGGATCTTGTGGCGGCCCGAGTATTGGCGCGCGGCCTTGATCGCGTTCTCGTTCGCCTCGGCTCCGCCCAATGTGTAGAAAAACGTGTTGAGGTCGCCGGGGCACAAATCCGCGAGGCGCTTGCTCAAGCGAGCGCGCACTTCGGTGGCCATGCCGGGGTACGCAAAGATGAGCGTGTTGGCCTGCTCGGCGATGGCCTTGATCACGTGCGGGTGACCATGGCCGATGTTCACGCTCATGAGCTGGCTGTTCCAATCGATCCAGCGCTGGCCCTCGGGCGAGTAGAGGTAGATGCCCTCGGCACGCGAGACGGGCATCGGGTCGATCTTGCCCGTTGCGGACCACGAAAAGAGGCTGTGCTGAAGGCACAGATCAACCATTTCCTTCGATGACATCGTCATTGCGTCTGCTTCTCTTTCATCGCCACGGCGTTGAGAAATGGGCCGTCGAGTTGGGGCCGCAGGATGACACCAAGAGAGGCGCGGCGAGAAGGGTGAGAGTGCGTTCCGTGATGCAAACGGCATCGAGACCAAGTTCTTCTGTTCGGAACTTCGTTCCGGGTTTTCTAGTAGGCCAACCCAGAAGAGGTGGGCTGGGCGGAGAGGCGCACCGCTGCGCGAGCAGATGAAGAACTCGGATCGAACTTCTGGGTTGGCCTACTAGCGAGCGCGTACGATGTAAGCGTGACCACGCCGAAGTTCGACCTCGCGGATGTTTCCGAAGACC
This sequence comes from Sandaracinaceae bacterium, assembly GCA_044373065.1. GTDB lineage: Bacteria > Myxococcota_A > Polyangia > Polyangiales > Sandaracinaceae > JAFLCL01. The sequence goes on along the minus strand of JBILQT010000302.1, from coordinate 1,224 downwards.
GCATCACCGCCGAGGTTTGGTCCTACACACCCGAGTTCATGCGTCGTGAAGTGAAGCGGCTCGGCTTCTCCCTTCTGGGCTTCTCGCATTTTCGTCAAGACCGCGCGCAGCTGGTGCGTGAGGCCTACGTCAGCGAGGACCAGCACACGCAGGCGGTGCTCTTTGGCCCGGACGTGAACATGGAGTTGGTCAGCTTGTTCGCCGACGGAAGCATCATCGTCACGAGCCTGCAGGCGGATGCGCTGACGCAGCTGCTGATGACGCAGCTCGTGAAGACGCACCCTGCGGATCGCTACGAGGTCGAGCTCGTCACCGGGAGCGTGGAAGACGCCGTGCAACGCCATCGCGCGCGGCTCGCGGCGCATCCCTTGGCGCCGGTCGTTGTGACGGTGGATGGGATACGCGTGCACCTGGCGACGCGCTTTCGTCTGTTCCAGCTACTGGTCTCACGGCAACACGCGCAGCAGTTCATCACGCTCACGATTGGCCTCTCCACGATGATCCTCGTGGGCACATTTCTGATGCGCACTGCAGGCCAGGACATTCCCCCGACGGCCGTGCTCCTCGGCACGATCGGCGGCTTGATCGCCGGCTACCTCAGTGTGCAGCTCAGTCTTCGCTTCATCGCGCCACTGCTCACGCGTTTGCGCCCCGGGCCTGCAGCGCTTCCGGCCGCGACGATGATCGCGAACGCAGAGGCACTGCCACGTCGACTGCTTCTGACGCCCCACCGATAAGCGCATCGTTCAGCGCATGAACTGCAGTCTCAGGTGGCTTACCAAGCGCGCGAGGAGCGCGGGCTGATCGAGCTCGGCCTCGTCGATGACGAAGATTCGGTCGCGCACGGACTTCGGAATCGCGCCGCTGCCCTGCGCTTCAAGACGCAGATTGGCCGCGGCCAAGGCGGACGAGGAGACCGGCATGATGATCGGCACGCGCTCAAAGTTCGGAAGCTCGCTCACGACACGGAGCACGATGTCGATGCCGTTGACGTTGCGACCTTGATCATCGCGATGCGCATGGAAGGGCGCCAGAAGCACCCGAGCCCCGGCGTGTTCGAAGCGCCTCGATCACATCGTCGTCGGAGGTCCCCTTCGGAATCACGTCGTATCCGCTGCACGTTCACCGTGTCGCCCGCCGCGCCCGCCGCCCGAACAACACGGGCATGAACAAGCGCGATCAATGGCGTCAGCTGATTTCTGAGTGGGAGCGTTCTGGGCAAAC
>JBILQT010000047.1:0-33523 GCA_044373065.1 Sandaracinaceae bacterium | reverse complement strand
CCTCGCGCTGAGGACGGGACGCCGCTTGGCTGGGTGCGGCTGGGGCTGGAGCTGGCGTGGACGGGCCTACGAAGGGCACCTCGGAGGGGTCGCGAAGGTAGTAGGTCACCCACGCAACAAAAGGTGATCGCCCGGTGATCGTGGCGTCGCGCCTTCGCGCCTCAAAGCAGAGGCGCACGGATCGCCCGAGGAGATCATTCGCCAGGTTGCGATCGGGCCCGGCTTCGAGCTGCGAGGGGCGCAGCGCACCCCCGGCACGCTCGAGCACAAGCGCCGCTGCATCCCAAAAATACGCCGCGAGAAGCGCCATCGTCTCGGCGTCATCGGCGTGATCGGCAAAGCGGCGCAAGCGATCGAGCACCTCGCCCGTGCCGCGTCCCTCGAGGGCGCGCTCGACATCGCGGAAGAGCTCGGTGCCGCGCACACGCACGATGATCTGCACAAGCTCGGCCACCTCACGTCCGTGGCCTTCATCGTTGAGTTCGAGACGCGCTGTGGCCACTGGCCCAGACCCCACCGTGAGCGTCGCGAGGACACGCGCGATGGGCTCCACTGGAACGGCCACGCCGATGCTCTGCACGCCCTGCTCGACATCACCACGGGCGACGACGATGCCCACGACTTGCTCGCTCGCATCGATCAGCGGTCCACCGCTGTTGCCAGGATTGACCCCGATATCGAGCTGCAGCTCCCCCGTCGGGAGCACCCCGGAGACGATGCCTTGCGCAGACTGCGGGTCGGTGCGGCTCGCATCGAGTGGATAGCCAATCGCGTTGACCTGTTCACGAATGCGCAGCGCGCGATTCAACGGTGCGATCGGCACAAAGTCGCGGAAGGTGCCCTGAATGGCCAACACGGCGAGATCCCACTGATCGTCCTCGTGCACCACGACCGCCTCGAAGGCCTGGTCATAGCCCGGTACCCAGACAGCGAGCAGCGTTCCATCTCGCACGACGTGGCGGGCCGTTACGATGAGCCCATCTGCGCTCACCAAGAGACCAGACCCATGCGAAGACTCGGGGAGCGCGAGCAAGCGACGTGCGCCTGTGCTCGTCGGAATCGCTGCAGTACCGACGCCATGCACCGCGAAGACACGTACGGTGGCTCGGTCGATGACCGAATAGTCGAGCGCCATCGGCCCAGGGGTCGTCGCGGGCGTGGTCTGGGGAGTCGGCGCTGTGCCTTGCACGGGTGCAAGCGGTCCTTGCGCTGGTGCAAGGGGTTGCGTGGCCTGTTGCGCGCGCACGGGCGCGGTGAAAGCCAAGAGCGTGACCAGAAGCACGATCAGCGTCCGCATACACCCACCATCTGTCCTCGAACGAAAATCGGCGTGGTGAAGGATTGGCAACTCTCGCTGAGCGGACAGTCGAGGTTCGAGTGGCAGAGGCGCCCGCAGGCTTGTCCATTCGAGTAGCGCACACACGTTTGGCCACGCCCGCATTCCTCATCGAGGATGCAGGAGGTACCCGGGTTCACATTGGCGTAGTCGCCGCAGAAGGTGTTCGCGCTGCTCGTGGGCAGCATACGACACGCACCCGTCGTGCAGCCTCCCGTCCCGACGGGGTCACAGAAGTCTTCGCAGCGACCGTAGCGGTCGCCATTGCCGAGCCGGGTCTCGTATCCCAACGACACCAAGCACGCTGTTCCCGATGCGCATTGGTCGTTGCGAAGACAGGGGACGCTGCATCGCGGCGCGTTCGTGCCCACGCCCTCGCAGATGAGGCCTGCATCGCAGGCTCGTGCGGTTGAGCAGAGCTCTCCGGCGAGCGCCCCACGGCCAGAGGTGCATACGCCTGCTGACCCCTCCGGGACACAGGTACTGCCAGCACCACAGCCGCATTGAAGGCCCACCGAGCAGGGGCTGAACGCGCAAGGCTGAATGCATCCTCGCGTCGCGTCGCACGCCCAGCCGGACATGCAGAGCGCGTCGTCTGGGATGTGCTCGCAGAGGCCTGTCTCGGGGACGCACGCGCTATGTGTGCAGGAGATCGAATCGCTGCATCGAACCGGCTCTCGCATCATCACGCATTGGCCGCGGACGGGATCGCAAGCTGAGATGCCGTTGCAGGGATCGCCATCTTCGCAGGCCACTGGGCTCGCCGCGCGCGGACCACAAAGCGCCGGCGGAAGGCACGTCGAGCCTTGGCACTCACCCGCGCCGCAAGCACGGCCGCATGCACCGCAGTTCAGCGCGTTGTCCTCGATGCTGACGCACTCGCCATCGCAGAGAAGCTGGCCTTTGGGGCAAAGACAACCCGCGAGCGTTGCACCACCGATGACCAGCTGAAGCGCCCAGCCCAGCCTTGCGAACGAAGGCCTCATGGGGTTGCCTCCGATGAGGTTGCCGGCGGAGCGGGACGCCACTCTTGCGAGGGCTCGCGCGTCATGACGCGGGCAGCGCCGGCATGACATCGACGATCCTCTCCACAATGCGCGCCTTCAATGCAGGGCGGGTTGCAGAGGGGCTCGCATCGATTTGGCGCGACGCAGCCCCAGCCCGCTTGGCAGGTCTCACTGCAGAGCGGAATGCATCGCCCGCGGTTGCAGCCAAAGCCGGGTGAGCAAGGGGGCGTGCACGCGTACAAATCGCCCGAGCCACGGCCAGGCGGCGCCACGTAGGTCACCCTCGGATTTCCCCGACGGCACGCTCCGAGCCACAGCACGGCCACCATGCACAACCCCAGGGCCAAGTTCCATTTTCCCGCGAGGGAAACCAGTGAACGACCCCAGCGCTCGCTCCCACGCCAACTAGATTGCCCACGCACGCAAACGACCTCCTTGCGTCGGCCACTCTCCCGACGCGGCGAGTATCCACACACGGCATCGTCCAGGACAACCTCTTTCGCGACGCGCGAACGCTCTTTGGCGCAGCGCCCACGTGCGAATCCGTCCGAGAAGCGTGGGCAACTGAACCACTTCTGGAGCGGTGCGCTAAGGCCGACGTACGATGTGCGGAACCATGAAGTCGATGCGCAGCGTTGGGATCTGTTTGTTGTTCGTCGGCGTGGTTCTCGTCGCGGGCTGCTTGTGCCCACAAGGCGCGCGTCTCTGTGACGACCAATGCATCGACGTGAGCGCATCCAACACGAACTGCGGGGCGTGCGGGCGGAGCTGCGCAGCCGATGAAGTGTGCTCAGACGCCGAGTGCGTGCTCGCGCCGGGCGTGTGTCGGCCAACGTGCGCTGAAGGCCGAAGGTGTGTGGAGGGGCGCTGTGTCTGCGCGGAAGGGGTGGCGTGTGGAGCCGAGTGCGTCGACTTGGCGAGTGACACGCGGCATTGCGGCGCCTGTGGCGATGGCTGCCCGAGCGGTGCCTTCTGTGAAGACGCAGCCTGCGTTTGCCCAAGCGAGACACCCGCGATGTGCAGCGGCTCTTGCGTCAACACGCAGACCTCAAGCACGAACTGCGGACGATGCGGCAACGCCTGCCCAGGCACGGCCACGTGCGTTGCGGGGACATGTCGATGCCCCGGCGCGATGGGCCTCTTTTGCGGTGGCGCGTGTGTCGATGCGAGCGTTAGCCCGCGCGATTGCGGCGCGTGCGGAACCCTCTGCACGATTGAGTGCATCCGGGGCGCGTGCTTGCGTGTTGAGGAGGCCTCTCTCGGAGGCTCGCACGTGGCTGTGCGGATGAGTGATTCGACACTGTGGAGCTGGGGACAAAACACGTACTGCCAGCTCGGCACAGGCGAATGCGGCCCGGCTCAGCGCGACCCGACGCGCGCATTTCCGCTTCCCTCCTTCACCCAGGTTGTCGCGGGGCAGGGCCACACCTGCGGCATGTCGGGCGGCCAGGCTTATTGCTGGGGCTGGGACGAGGATGGGCAGCTCGGCAACGGACGAACCGCCTTCGCGTACCGAGGCGCACTCCTTGTGCCGCTCGATGGCATCACGCGTCTTGAGGCGGGCTACGCGACGACCTGCGCGCTGCGTACGGATGGCAGCGTTTGGTGTTGGGGCAACGCCGCCAATGGCCTTGTCGCAGGGAGTGGCGGCGGCGCGCAGCCCACACCGATGCCGTTGGGCGCCTTCGCCGATGCCGTTCAAGTTGCCGCGGGTCGCGAGGTCTGTGTGCGTCGCAGTACGGGGCAAGTTCACTGCTCGCGCTTCGGAGCCGCAGGCAGCACGTGGCCTCTTGAGGTTGCTGCGTGGGCGGGCGCAACAGACGTCGATGTCGGCAGCGAGCACGCCTGCGCCATCGTGGACGGACGCGTCTCCTGCATCGGCAGCAACCGCGTCGGTCAGCTTGGCAATGGCACCACGGGCACGTGGGGTGGCCCGACTTCCATCTTCCTCGGCGAGCGCGCCGTGGACATCACCCTCGCCACTTCCACCTCATGTGCCCGCGTAGAGAGCGGACGTGTTTACTGCTGGGGTAGCGGCAGCAGCGGCCTGACGGGACCAGGCGGCTCGTGGACGACGACTTCGCCCCTTGCCATCCCCTCGACGTCGGGCTCTCAGTGGCTCGCGTGCGGACAGGGCACGTGCTGCGTTCACTTTGGCGGCACCGATTTGCGCTGCTGGGGCGACAACTTCAACGGACAGCTCGGCGATCGCGGCACCACCGACCGCACGTCGCCCTTCGCGGTTGTTTGGTAGGTCAGGCTCCATGACCTCGGGCACGCCTTCGTGAACGCGCTCTTTCGCGGGTCGTTCCTAGGCCATCAACGCAAGCAGCACATTCCACCCCTCGTTGAGCAAGACCTTCGGCACCTGCCCAAGCGCAAGAGGCTCATGTTGCTCGCTGCGCACAAACTCGATTCCCTCAAGCGTGGTGTCGTGCTTCTCATCTCCAAGCTGCACGGGCGCATGCACGATCACCATCGTCATCCCGAGCGCAGGCAGGCGCTGCTCAAACGAGTCGACATAGCCGCCATCGCCCGTCGGCCCGCGATCAAATCCAAGGCGCGTCGCATGGCCGCGCAGCTTGAGCGCGTGGATCGTGTGCGAGGCCGCGATGCGCGTCTCGCTCGCCTTCGAGGCCTCGAGATGAAGACGCTTGCGACCCAGCTGCGGAAGGAACGCGATCACCTCGTAGTCCGCAAAATGCTGGCCCCAGCGCGCCTCCTCCTCGGGCGTCAGATGCGTGGAGTGTGCGAGCCGAAGCTTCGCGTCCGCCGGGATGTCCACAGTGTTGTCCACATCGTTGACATAGGAGCCATCGCCGCTCGCGCGACAGACCTGGCTCGTCCCATCTTCATGCGTTGCGCGCAGCAAAAGACGGGTCGCGACGTGCTTCATCACCGGATGCGCGAGGTAGATCGAGGCGAACTCTTCGGGCGTCCACGCGCGCTCGGAGCACATCGCCGCATAGAGCCGCGCATGCTGCGCCGTGACGAGCGCCTTGAGCTCCTTCTTGCTCGCGGCGAGACGCTTCTTCTCCTCGCCCGCCTGCTTCGCATCCTCCTCTTTGCGCGGCTCCGAGAGCTTCGCGATGAGCGCCTTCGAGCCGTCCTCCGCGACGGCAAAGAGAGCGATCTCCAACTTCGCATCGAGCTGCCCAACAAAGCGCCGCGTCACCTCGCTCTCGGTCTCCTCGTCCTCATCGCCTTCCTCTGAACGCGGCTTGGTGAATGCGAGCTGCAGCAACCCATCCTCATCGAGGCCCGCCGTCGGCATCGTGCGATCGGCAAGCTCATCGGGCGTCCATCCGCGCCTTGAGGCGAGGTCGTTCACCATCTTCTCGGCCTCTTTGCGCAAGCTCGCCGTCCGAAAGCGCAGCGAGAGCGAGACCAGGGCTTGCGTCGCCGCAGCCGTCTCCATCCCCGCGAGCATGTGAATCATCGCGCGGCTCTGACCGATGCGAAGCCCACGGTAGAGCTTCACGTAGCGCAGACACTCGGGCACCAAGAAGCGCGGTGCGAGCGCAGAAGCGAGCGCGAGCACACCGCGATGATCGAGCGCGCCTTGCACGATGTTGGAGTAATCCCCCGTTCCCCAGCCCATTGTGCTCAGTTTGAAATCAGGTTGATATCTTGCCTGATCGAGGGGGATCTTCTTGCGCTCAGCGAACTCCGCGACGCGCTCGGTTTGCCCTGGCGTGAGAGCGTGAAGAGCAAAGTCTTCCTCCGACCAACGCTCATAGATCGCGCGCCCCAACGCCTCGCGCTCCGCCTCATGCAGCTCGCCCGCGTAGGCCACGATGAGCGGCGATGCGATCGGGCTCTTCGACTTGTGCGCACTGACCAGCCACGCGGTGAGCACGCGTGCGTCGAGCTTCGTTCCGTCCTTCCAATGCACCGCGGGAAGCGTCTCGATCGACATGAACGAGAGCGCCTCAGGCACACCTTTCTTGAGCGCCTTCTCGGCCTCTTTTGCAAGCGCCGCGCGATCCAAGAACGAGTCGATCGGCACGCCAAAGCCGACGAGCACACGCACCATCGCAGCGCGCAGTGTCTCGACCTTCTCTTTCTTGAACGCCTCCGAGAGGGCGTGCGTTGCTTGCTTCGCGTAGAGCTTTCCAAGCCACTCCACGGCGGCCGCGCGTGTGTCTTTCGAGCCCGAGGAGAGTGCCTCGATGAAGGCATGCAGCGGCACGCTGGCGCGCGGCACCGCCGAGAACGCAGCCTGGGCAGCCTCACGCTGCTCCTTCGCATTCGAGAGGGCGAGCTTGGTGAGGACTGGCAGCGTCGCCTCGTTCACCGGAAACGTGGCGAGCACCTCAAGCGTGTTTCGCTTTCCCCATGAGTACGCGTCCCATGAGCGCACCGCGTCACCCGCGAGGAGCACAGGGATGGCATCCAGGTCTTCGAGCAGCGCGGCCTTGAAGGCATTCGCATCCCAACCTTGAGCGAGCTTGATCAGCGCGGGGTTCAACATCGCGGCTCCAGGAGCAAGTCGCTTCTGGGTTCGAGCGAGAACCAAGAAGCCCGAGGGTTAGGGCAGTTTGCAGCTCAACTGATTCGCTCATTCGGCACGCAAGATTTTGATTTCAGCGCCAGCGCCCCCGCAGGGAGCGACTGAGGCGTGGCAGCGCCACGTCGCAGGGAGCGACCGAGGAGGTAAGCGGCGATCAAATCAAAAGATAAGTGCCCTAGGTTTCCTGGTTCAAAATCGCACCAAGAAGCCCAAGGGTTGAGCTTTCTGGTTCGAAATCGCACCAAGAAGCCCAAGGGTTGGGTTTTCTGGTTCGAAATCGCACCAAGAAGCCCAAGGGTCGGGGTTTCTGGTTCGAAATCGCACCAAGAAACCCAAGGGTTGGGTTTTCTGGTTCGAAATCGCACCAAAAAGTTCAACGTTCTCGGTTTTCGGTCGAGCGACGAGCGCCGAACGAGAACCTACGGAACGGGGCGAAGCGCTTTCCCTTCGGACATGCAGCATCCGCATTCTCCGGTATCGCCACGCGGGATCTCCCGGCGCGAGACGCGACGAAAGTGCCCGTCGCGATAGCCGATCACCGTGACCACCTGCGTGACCTGGCATCCGCCCGAGCAGCGCACCGTCTCGCAGGTGGACTGCCACTCCCCGTCCACAACACCCGGCCGGCACGCACTCGGATTCGCCTCGGCACCAAGATAGCGATGCACCGCGCGTCTCCACGCCGCCTCGCTCGGTGCCTCAGGGGCCTGCGCAGACGCGAACCACGACGGAGCTTCGAGGGCGGCGACCAGCAGAAGGGCCGCCGCGCGCGCGTTCACGACTTTTCAAGCCAGGTGAAGAACTTCGGCAGCTGCGTGCGTTGCTCGGGCGGCATGTATTCGAAGTTGCGGCCGCGATCGATGATCTCCCAGAAGTCTTTGCTGGTGACCGTCTCAAGTGAGGCACGCACTTGCTCCAGGCGCGCGGAGGGCTCGAGCGCCATGTCGTCGGCGATCTGCTTGGCCTTCGCATCCTCGCCCTTGGAGAGGTAGTAGGCCGCGAGCTTCACCTGCGCTTTGCGTACGCCAATGAGCGCCGATTCCTGCTTCTCCGATCGCAGCGGGCGATCGAGGTCGAGGAACTGATCGAGCATCTGCTTCTCTTCAGGGCACGCATGCTCCGCGGCCTGCTGACAGAGCGCGCTCACGTCGTACGCGACCGTCTCGGTGACAAAGACGAGCTTCATGTCGAAGCTGACATGGCCGTAATACGTCATGTGCCGCACGCCCTCGAGCGCGAGCTCTCCGTTGCCATCGCGGAGCAGGCCTTCCACGAGCAAGCGGTACTGGTTCATCACGTTGTACGCCGTGCGCACATCGCGCGCGTTGAGCGTCGCGCGCAGGTAGCTGTTCATGAAGCGGTAGGTGAGCCGAACGAGCTCACTGTCTTTGCGCTTGCTCGCTGCCTCACCGATGTAACGCGTGTCGATCGCGATGAGGTAGTTGATGTCGCGCATCGAGTTGAGCGCCTCGTTGTAGATGCCCAGGTACTGGCGCATCACCTTCCACTCGACCCAGGTCCCGCGCGTCTGCAGGTCGTCGAGCGACTCCGGGTCCATCGCAACGAAGTCGGGATTGCGGCGCAGCGCAGAGCCGACCTGCACCCAGCTCTTCGGGACATTCTTGATCGGCTTCACGTTGAGGTACGCGAGGCAGAAATCCTTCAGCGCATCGACCGCGCCCGAGGCGATGATCTTGTCCTTGCCGCTGATCGAGTTCGACGTGATGTCGGTGAGCTCTTCCATCGCGGTGAGGGTGGCCGCCTGGAGCACATCGGAGTCGCCCTCGCTCGCGATCACGCCGCGCGTCGCGTTGGAGATCGCGCCGTTTCGGATGCGCGCGATGATGTTCATTGGCTCCAGGAACCAGAACACGTAGCCGAAGTACGGCGCCATCATCACGAGGCCAAACGTGGTGGCGACGATCATCGCGATGATCGAGGCGTAGGGGACAAAATCCATGTGGAGCGAGAAGCTCGCCCAGACGCCACAGACGCAGACCGCAAGGTAGTAGCCCATCACCGTGAGGTTGATCCGGTCGCGCAAGAACATGCGCGCGACGCCCGTGTAGCGGTCGGCAGAGAGCTGCACGATGATCGAGACGACCGTGACGACGATGCCGAACACGGCCGCCACCATCGCCGCGAGCGAGGAGAGCGACTGGCTGACGGCGACGGGATCGAACGCGAAGAAGTGCGTTCGGTTTCCGTCCGCGCTGACGTCGTAGGCGTAGAAGGTGAGGAACGAACCGAGCGAGATGGCCGTGAGGACCGCGATCGGAACGAGCCAACGTCGCAGGCCGTATTCCTGGTTCATGGTCCCCGCTCCGAGGCCGCTCAGCGGTACGTGAAGCGAAGCTCGTAGTCGCAGAGCTGGTAGACGTCACCCTCTTCGATGCGACGCCCGTCCACACGACGGCCCTGGTACTCAACGCCGTTCGTTGAGCCCAGATCCTTCATGAAGTACTGGCCGTTCTGCATGATGATCGCCGCGTGCCGACGCGAGATGTTGCCGTCTTTGATGGGCAAATCGGCCGTCTTGGCGCCGCGTCCGATGATGAACTCTTCCTTGTTCACCGGGAACTTCTGGCCGTTGAAGATCACGTAGAGAAGCTGGCCGGGCGGAGGAACGTTGCCACCCGCGGGAAGCGGAGGCGGGGCGCCACGTCCGGGAGGAGGCGGAAACGAGGAGCCCGGCGGCGCCGAGGGCGCGGGACGAGCCTGCGGTGCGGGATAGCCACCACCACCGCCGTAACCCTGAGGCGCCTGGGGTGCGGGATAGCCCTGCGGTTGCGGCGCTGCATAGGCTGGCTGAGGCGCCGGCGCGGGATAGGCGGGCGCTTGCCCGTAGGCGTTGTTGGGCGGGTACGCGGCCGCAGGTGCCGGATAGCCGCCGCCACCCGCAGGATACGTCTGCGCGGGAGGAGGATAGCCGCCGATGCTCTGATTGGGCGGGGCCGGGTATGCACCAGGACTGGAGGGCTGCGGATAACCCGCACCGTAAGGCGCAGGGGCCGCAGGACGTGCTGGCGCCTGAATCGGTGGGGCCGGGTAGCCTGGCGTCGACTGCGACATCGACGGACCACGAGGCGGCGGCGCCGTCGGAATCGGCGCGGCTGGAGCGCCCGAAACGGCACCCATCTGGCCCGACTGTGCGCCGTAGTTCCTCGAGCGCGCGTACTGACGCATCGCCTCGTTGACCAAATAGTCGGTCGAGCACTCGAGCTCAACGCTCATTTGCTCAAAGATTTCCCAGAGATAGTCGCGACACTGGAACTGCCGGAGCGTCTTCTTGTTCTGGTCGTTCATGCTGCCTGACATCCCTTGAGGCGACTTAGGCACCTCATGCTCGAACTCATTCGAAAGTAGCGTTCTTGGACGCTCAGTGTCCAGCGGGCGCTGTCGGAGCGGCTGGGGCTGCCGGCGTGGCCGGCTGAGGCGCCGTCATGCGTTCGCGAATCGTTGTGACCGCCGTGGTCGCGATGGCGCCAAGGGTCCCGTGATCCGCCCAGTTCTCTCCCACGGTGGCAGTGGTCGAAGTCGTCAACGCCTGGATTGCAACGAGGTCCGCTTCCGTCCCGACACGCTCAAAGTAGTAGAGCGCAATGGCCTGCTCAAACCAGACGGTCGATGCGAGCTTGGTGCGCATCAACTCGGTCGGGGCCGGACGCACCTGCGCAAGTCGCTCGGCATAGCCGTGGAGCTCCTCCCGTGCGTAGCCTTCACCAGTCGCACGCGGCAGACGCGTGAACCACTCATTCACAACCTCACCGCCACCCAGCGAGAGCAGGAGTGTTCCAACGCGCCAACGCGCGCGCCAGGCGGTCGGGCCCGTGGTGGAGGACTGCGTAGCGATTGGCCAAAGCTGCGGAACGACACTGCGATCGCGCGCATCGGCAATGCGGTCGAACGCATAGTCACGAACGGGTGCGGGCTGTGTCTGGTCGAGCGCCAGGGCCAGCAAGGGAGCGGACTGACCCGGCTGCACATGGCCCTCCAAAGCCTGGAGGGCCGCCACGCGGCGCGTCTCCGCCTCAGGCGTCGTGCTTGGCTGTTGCGCAATCACAAGGAGGCGCGTCGCAACGACTGCCTGATCACCGAGGTGATGCATCGCCGGAATGGCGCCGGAGACGATGAACTGCTCGCGGTTGAACGTGGCGCCGCGATTGACCTGCTCTGGCGTCAACGTGCGCGGCGGGTCGGATGCGGCAGCCTGCGTGCGAAGACGCTCGCCAAGCCAGGTGAGGAACTCCGCGCTCTCCATCTCGGACTCGATCGCCGTGATGCGCTCACCTGCACGTGCCTTGGTCGGGGCATCACCCAATTGGGCAATCAGCTCGGCGATCTTGGTGAGGGCCTGCTGCGGAAGGCGCGCATTCATCGCCTCCACAAGCCTCGACGCAGCCGGCGCACCGAGTGCGCGAATGACCTGCTCTGCTGAGAAGTTGCCCGCCAGGCTGCGTCCGTTGAAATCGGTCACGAACCAACCCACGACCGCATCGGTCAACGTGGATTGCTGGGCCGGGCTTGCGTACTGCAGAACGACGAAAGCTGCATCCTTGGCGCGCACCTGAATCGGCGGCGGTGCATCACCCGCGCCCGTGGGAGCCCCACCTGCGGCGCCTTGGCCGTTCATCATCTGAATGAGCCCGTCCGACATGCCGTCGACGATGCGCGTACGCGTCTCTTCCGGCAGCTGAACCAGCGCGCCCTGAAGCTCAGCGATGCCGTCGACATCCGAGCGTTCCATCTCGACAAGCGCAAGGCCGGCCTGAATGCGCAAGGCATCGCTGTATTTGTCCGCGAGCAAAACCGCAATGATCTTCCCAGGGCCACGCACGGTCCCCTTCCACGCCTCGATGTCCGCCTCGGTCACAGCGCACGCTGTCGCGATCAACGCCAGACCAAGGAACATCAGCACGCGCTGGAACAAATGGCCGGAATCTCTGGAAGGGAAAAGCCTGCTTGGGTGCGGGCTTGCGGAAGACGATGCTCTGGCAGACATGAGACCTCGTTCAGGCTCGGTCGGAAAGAAATGGCTGGTTTCCCTGACGGGAAGAACTCTCGGATGCACCGAGTGGATCCCTCAAACGGCGTAGGCAGCCTCAAGAGATCGTCAAATTGACTACTCGCGGGGCGCCGCTTCGCCGGTGCTGGCACCGCCCTGAAGCACGACGAAGTGCAGCTCCGAAAACTCTGCCTGACCCATCGTGTAGATCACCTCAGAGAGTGTGCGGAAAGGGGTACGTCGATCAGCAATGATCTGCACCGCACCGTGGAACGGACGACTTGGATTGCGCTCTGCAATGAGCTTCAGGCGATCACGGTGTTGGGTCATCACAGAGTGCAATGGCGTGATCAGGAAACCGTTCGCGCCACCCTGCTTCTGGCTCGGGTCAACCGTGCCATTACGCAGCCCCATCACGCGGCGATTGTCGACCAAAATGTCGGCGCGCGTGATCTGAATCGCCAACGCCTCCTGGATCTCCTGTCGCGAAATCGACGTAGGGATCTGGAGGTCATCCGACTGCATGATGTCCGCAGAGTCCTGAGCGAACTGCATGATCAAGAAGACGAGGATGATCGTCATCATATCCATCATGGGATAGATGTTGATGCCCTCCTCGGAATGCTCAGGATGCCGCTTCACCTTACGGCGAATGGCAGCCTTCACTTGCGCTGCGCTCGCTTGCTTCACGTCGGCCATGTTGTTCCTCTAACGCACGCCTGCCGAGAGCATGATCTCGGGGAAGAGGGGCAGTTCACCGTCAGCGCGCATTGCATCCATGGCGGCGATCAAGTGTCGGTATTCCACGTTCGGGTCGGCGGACACAATGACCTGACTTTCATCAGGAAACTGTGATTTCACGGTTGCGAGGCAACGCGTCAAACCGGGCCAGTCGTAGATGTCGGGAAGCCCGTCATTGTTCGGGTCCGCCGCGCTGTTCGGGAGGTTGACCACGGTGATCACGCGACCGGGCTGCATGTTCGTACACCCTGGCGCGAGCTTTCCCCCTGAGCCGGCCACGATGATGCCGTTTTCGGCAATCGTCACCGAGAGGTTCAACGTCGCTTCGGGGTTCGCTCCCGCGCGCCCACCACGGCTCGTGATCGGCAGGCGGGCATCCAGCTCACTCGCGGCAACGATGTACGCCGTCATGAGCAGGAGGCACATGATGATGTTCACAACGATGTCGAGGAATGGAACGATGTTCAGCTCACCCGCGGCTTCGGACGGGTCCAAATCGTGGTGCTTCGACTTCTTCCGAATGTACGCCTTCTGACGCGGCGAAAATTGTACGGTCGACATCGTTTCTCCTCTGCTGCGGAAGCGCGAAGCGTTCCCGCATCGAAAGACGCTGAGTTAGGACTCAGCGACCCTTGTTGAGAAGAAGATTCTCAAGCTTCATCGTCGAGAGCTCCATCTCATGCTTGATGTTCTTCGTCATCGTATGAAGGATGAGGTGGAAGATCATGCAGAGCACGGCGATGCCCAGACCGAGAAGCGTGTTGTACATGGCTTCCGAGATACCACCCGTGAGGATGGTGGCGCGCTGAGAAGCCTCCGCGTGTGCGACGGCGCCGAAGGACTTGATGAGACCGTTAACGGTGCCCAGAAGGCCGATGAGCGTTGAGATGTTTGCGAGCGTCCACAGCCAGGGCGTTCGCTTCTCAAGAAGCGGTCCAAGCTCAGCCCACTTCTCTTCCATCGCGGCGATCACAGCGTCGTCGCCCTTTTGCGACTGCGTGAGGCCCGACTTCACCACCTGAAGAAGAGGCAGTGGCGCCGCTTCGCAAAGGCTGATGGCGCGATCGATGTTGCCCGCTTGAACGAGCTTTCGGATCTGCGCCATGAATTCGCCCGCGTTCACGCGGTACTTCGTGAGAAGAAAGACGAATCGTTCCGCGATGATCGCAATAACGAACGCCAGCACAACCACGTTGATGAACGAGAATGGCGCTCCATCCAAAAGCGCATGCCAGATATCTTCCATCTACGAAGCTCCCTTTTTCGGCCACGCGCGGGCCAGTTCCACGATCATCATCACTTCCCGCTAGGGAAATCTAGGTTTGAACCGAACATATTCGGCGAAGGATTGCTACTCAATCTTGTCTCGGAGCGTGCTCCGAACTCGTCTCGTTGGGTCTGCAAAACAGACACGCAAAGTCGTCGAGCGCCCGCACGCTACACGACGCACTTCGGCACTGTCAACGCCATCGCATGTGTCGCGTGTGATCGTTTCGGCCGCGAAGAAAGTTGGGAACTCTTTTGGACGGCCGAACTCAAAGACTTCGGTGCGAGCAATCTTGATCCATCGCGAGGCGGATCAGTGTTGACTTGAAAACTCGTCTCTGTATCATCGCGGGCCGACCGCCCAGGCCGTTGAGGTGAGGTGAGGTCGTCGAGAGTGAATGGCGTACGCTCGGAGTTCGCCATCACGCTCGAAAGATCAGGTTTCGACTCGAAGTTTCTCGCTTTCGCGAGTGGAGATCGAGTACGTCACGTGGTCGCTTCGGTGTCGAACTTGGTCTTGTTCGTTACCGCAGATGTTGAGTGTCTTTTGTCGTATTGAGCCCTGCGGGGCTCACGAGGAGAGGAGTAGCAGGAATGCAAACGCTGGCGCACCACTTCGAGGAGGGCGGCTGGGGCATGTACCCCATCCTCTTCTGGCAGATCATCGCAATCGGAATCATCATCGAACGCGCGATCTTTCTCTATCGCAGCTCGATCAACCGCGACGTGTTCCTCGCGACGATGCAGAAGTGCATTCTCGCTGGTGACATCGGCCGCGCGATCAAGCTCTGCTCGGCAGCGAATGCGCCACTTGCGCGCATCGTCAAGGCTGGCCTCATGAAGGTCAACCGCCCGGACTCGGAAGTTCAGGCCGCCATGGACGAGTCGGCTCTTCGTGAGCTTCCCCGCATCGAGCAACGCACCCCGTACCTCGCCCTCCTCGCGAACCTCGCGATGTTGTGCGGCCTCTTCGGCACGGTTACGGGTCTCATCTCGGCCTTCGGCGCCGTCGCTTCGGCTGACGCAGCCAGCCGCGCCACCATGCTTGCTCGCGGTATCTCGGAGGCCATGAACTGCACGGCTTTCGGCCTTCTTGCAGCCATCATCGCGCTCATCGGCTTCGCGCTTCTCAACGGCAAGACGCAGGGCCTTCTCGACGATATCAACGGCGCCACGGTGCAGGTGATGAACCTCGTCGTGAACAACCGCTCGAAGATCAACCTTCAGGGCGTGCCACAGGCCACCTGATCGGTCGGATCGTTCGCTGGTTTCCACGAAGCCGTCGAATGATCGAGGTGGGCTGAAGCGACTCAGCCTTGGCCCACCTCTCTCCTCGTTTCATCTAGCAAGCTTCCCGTTCGGGAAACCAGCAACAACTTTCGTTTCGTCCTTCGAGGTGTCCCATGGGTGGCATTAGCGCTGGCGGCGGCCACGGCGGCAAAAAGTCCGTCGACTCCGAAATCCCGCTTGTTCCGTTCATCGATCTGCTTCTCTGCTGCGTCATGTTCCTTCTTGTCACCGCGGTGTGGAACCGTCTGGCGGCCGTGGAAGCGAATCAGCAGACTCCAGGTCAGCCTGCCAACCCAACTGAGGAGCAGGAGCCGCAGATTCAGCTCTACCTTCAGGTGACGAACACGGGCTACGTGATCTCGTCGACGGCGGGTGAGCGCGTTGAAATCCCAAAGAATGGCGAGAATTACGACGACGAGACGCTCCGTACGCGTCTTCGTGAGCGTCGCGCCGCAGAGCCGAACCGCCACGACATCATCGTGTCGCCGGAAGACGGCATTGAGTACCGCCTTGTGATTGCCGCGATGGACGTGGCGATCGGTGAAGAATACTCGGAAGTGTCTGTCTCGGACGCGCACCTCTGATTGCGCGAAAAGGTAGAAAACCATGCCGATTCACAAGCCAGACAAAGTTCTTCTCCACCACATCCCGCTGAAGTTCGTTCACGCGAAGGTGGCGGGTGGTGGTCGTAAGGCGCTCGACGCGAACATTCCGCTGGTCCCTTTCATCGACTTCTTGATCACGCTCGTCGTTTTCCTTCTCTCGTCGTTCAGCGCATCGGGTGAGCTCGTTGCACAGCGACAGGGGTTGACGATGCCGAGCGCAGCGAATGCGATCGACCTTGAGCTTGCGCCGATCATCCAGATCGATGCACGCGTGGTGACCCTCGAGGGTCGCCGTATGGCCGACGCGCAGACGCTTGTTGCAAGCGCAGGCCTTGAGCGCATCGAGCCGCTCATTCAGGACCTTGAGACCCTTCGCCGCAACTGGCCGATTCTCCACCCGCGCGATCCGTTCCCCGGAACGGTCATTATCCAGGCGGACGTGGCGGTCGACTTCCGCATCATCAAGAAGGTGATGTTCTCGGCAGGCCAGGCTGGCTACAGCAACATTTCGTTCGCCGTGAACCACACGGGCGGCGAGTGAGCTAACTCCACCCTCGCTGTTACAAAGAGACGCCGCTCAGCCAACGCTGGGTGGCGTTTTTCTTTGGGCCTCAAGGCGTCTCAGAGCGCCGAAACCGACTCAGAGCCGGCGTACCGTGAGCGTGTAGGCACCGACGTCGGATGCGCCGTAGCCCGTGACCATCGCGGTGAAGGGCGTGCCCGCGTTCACGTCGACTGTGATCATGGCCTGTGCGGCGCCACCTGAGTCGTCATCGAGAAGGGCACAGTCGGTGCGGTCGGCGGGAACGGACATGCCCTCATAGAGCACGAGGTAGGAGTCGGGAATGCTGCCGCCGATGCGGATCTCGTAGGTGGCGGACACAGCGTTCGCGCAGATCGTGTGGGTACGGAAGGGCACGGATGTGGCGAGATCGGATGGGCAGTCTCCGAAGAGTCCAGCGTCGGGTCGTGGTGCGGAGGGCGCGCCCACCGTCGTGCCGGACAGCACGAGCGAGCCAGTGGCAGGCGGCGGGGTGCAGCCCAGGGGCACGAACGCATCGGGCGCGGTGTAGGCGTCTGGAGCGGTGTAGGCATCACGGCCTGCATCAACGGGTGCGAACGCATCGCGTGCGTTGAATGCGTCGGCTGGCGTGAAGGCATCCGCAATGGTGCGTGCGTCGATCGGGTTGAACGCATCCACAGCTTCAGAAGCGTCATCCGCGGTCACGGCGTCATCTTCGATGGTTGCGTCGACGAGACTTGCATCGAGGCCCGTGTCGAGCGGGGCGGGTCCAGAGTCGACGAAGCCAGTGTCGCTGCGTGTGAGCGACCTACCCGAGTCGGTGTCGACCATGCCGTTTGCACAGCCGATGAGTGATGTGATGGAGACGCTCAACCCAACGAATGTGCCTGCTCGCATCCACACGGCGTAGCACGCAACGCAGCAGGGCAATACGGGCAGTACGGAGTGAAGCGTCTACGATGTCGCGATGCGACCTCTCCTCAACATCGATGCAGGCGAGCATGACGACGAACCCGAGGCGCTCTACGCGCTTGCGGATGCACTCAACGTCGCGTGTGGAGGCCATGCTGGAGACGCGGAGTCGATGCGCCGTGTGCTGCATGCCTGTGTGCGGCATGGCACCCGTGCTGGTGCGCATCCCTCGTATCCGGATCGCGCACATTTTGGTCGTCGCACGATGGAGATCGCTGAGGCGGAGTTGGCCCTCTCGATCGAGGCGCAGTGCAGCGCGCTCTTGCAGGCGGCGCGTGAAGTCGGCGCATCCATCGTGCACTTGAAGCTTCACGGCGCGCTCTATCACGACGCCAATCGCAGTGAGCCGCTTGCGCGTCTCTGTCTCGAGAGTGCGTTGCGCGCGCTTGGACGCGTCGCGATCGTTGGGCCCGCGTCGGGTGCGTGGCGCACAGAGGCGAATGCGCATGGGCTTGCGTACCTCGTCGAGGGCTTCGCGGATCGTGGCGTTCGTGAGGACGGAACACTCATCCCACGCGATCAACCCGGTGCGCTGATCACGGAGCCAGAAGCCTGCGCTGCGCGTGCGAGAACGCTTGCCGAGATGGGGATCGAGACGCTCTGTGTGCATGGCGATACGGAGAATGCGCTCGCCATTGCGAAGGCCGTTTCCGACACGCTTGTTGCGCTGAACGGCTAGCTTTTCCTGGGCCTGACGCTTGACTCATCGCGTCAACGCATGCATCCAATGAATGAACGGCCATTCATTTTGAGTGCGCGGTCCCCTTCCGAAGGAGCGAGTCATGCAGGCAACCAAGGGCCTTGTTGGGCCTCAATCGCAGCGCATCGCAATCGTCAGTGGGCTTCGAACGCCCTTCGCGCGGCAGTCGTCGGCGTACAAGAATTTGTCAGCGCTCGAGCTTGGACAGCTTGTTGTGCAAGAGCTCTTGGCGCGCTCGGGGATTGCGGCGCGTGAGGTGCAGCAGGTTGTCTACGGGCAGGTCTTGCCCTCGATTGCGGCGCCCAACATCGCGCGTGAGATCGTACTCGCGACGGGCATGGCCAAGGACATTGAGGCCTTCAGCGTGAGCCGTGCATGCGCGACGGGATATCAGTCGACGGTGAGTGTCGCGGAGGCCATCGCCACGGGCACGATCACCTGCGGTGTCTCGGGCGGCGCAGACTCAAGCACCGATGTTCCGATCACGGTGAGCAAGCGCTTGAGCACCGCGCTTCTCGAGGCCTCGAAGGCGAAGACGGGGCTCGATCGCTTGAAGGCATTCACCAAGCTCTCGCCGAAGGATCTGATCCCCGTGCCGCCGGCGATCGTCGAGTTCTCAACGGGCCTCTCCATGGGCGAGAGCGCGGAGAAGATGGCGAAGGAGAACGGCATCTCGCGCGCTGATCAAGATCGCATCGCGCATGAGAGCCACGTGAAAGCGACGGCTGCCTGGGCCTCGGGTGCGCTGCGTGATGAGGTGATGCCCGTCTTTGTGCAGAAGGGTCGCGCGCTTGAGCCCTTCACCGAAGACAACCTCATCCGCAAGGAGTCGGACCTCGCGAGCTACGCGAAGTTGAAGCCGGTCTTCGATCGCAAATACGGCTCGGTCACAGCCGCGAATAGCTCGCCCCTGACAGACGGCGCGAGCGCGCTTCTTCTGATGCGTGAAGACCGCGCGAAGGCGCTTGGCCTTCCCGTGCTTGGTTATCTGCGCAGCTACGCCTTCGCAGCCCTCGACCCGCGCGGGCAGCTCCTGATGGGGCCGAGCTATGCGACGCCGATTGCACTCGATCGTGCGGGCCTGAATCTCTCAGATATCGATATGATTGATATGCATGAGGCATTTGCGGCGCAGGTGCTCTCGAACACGCAGGCCTTTGAGAGCAAGGCGTTTGCGGAGACGAAGCTCAATCGAAGCCAGGCGATTGGCACGATCGATTGGTCGAAGTTCAACACCACGGGCGGCTCGATCGCGATGGGCCATCCCTTCGCGGCGACGGGCGCGCGTCAGATCACGCAGACGCTTCGTGCGCTCAAGCGTGCGGGCAAACAGTTCGGGCTTGCGACGGCGTGTGCGGCGGGCGGCCTGGGTGCGGCAGTCGTTCTCGAGGCCTCGGCGTGAAGGAGATCACCATGACGAATGCAACCAACGCACTCTCGATCGAGAAGCGCAACGACGGCGTCTTTGTGCTCCGTATGAACGTGCCGAATGAGCCGGTGAATACGCTCAAGTCGAGCTTCGCAGACGAGTTCGAGAAGGCCTTCGCCGAGATCGAACAAGACAGCGCCTGCAAGGCTGTCGTCTTCACCTCGGGCAAGAAGAGTGGCTTCATCGCGGGTGCCGACATCACGATGCTGAAGGCCGTGCGCACCGAGAATGAAGCATCGCAATTGGCGCGCACCGGACAGCGCGCGATGGATCGCATCGAGGCGTTTCGCGTGCCTGTCGTCGCTGCAATTCACGGTGCCGCACTCGGGGGTGGACTCGAGGTTGCGCTGGCCTGTCATGCGCGCGTGGCGAGCGATGATCCAAAGACGAAGCTGGGCCTTCCCGAGGTGATGCTTGGCCTTCTTCCAGGTGCGGGCGGGACGCAGCGCATCCTTCGTCTTGTGCCGATTCAAACGGCGCTCGACATGCTGCTGACGGGCAAGCAACTCGATGCAAAACGCGCCAAAAAGGCGGGCTTTGTGGATGAGGTCGTGCCCGAGCCGATCCTCCTTGAGGTTGCGTGCAAGCGCGCGCTTGAGCTCGCGAAGGGCCCGCGCAAGGAGCCCTCGAAGAAGCTGGAGGGGACAGCGAAGCTTCAAGAGCTCGCGCTCACGCGCACGGCGCCTGGACGCAAAATTCTCTTCGACCAAGCGCGCTCAAAATTGCGCGCGAAGACACGCGGAAACTACCCCGCGCCGGAGCGCATCTTGGAGGTTGTGCGTCGGGGTCTCGAGGACGGAATGCAGGCGGGCCTCGAGGCCGAGGCGCGTGCCTTTGGTGAGCTCGTGGTCTCGCCTGTGGCGGAGCAGTTGATGAACATTTTCTTCGCGCAGAACGCGCTGAAGAAGGACACGGGCGTCGAAGGCGACGAGACCGCAAAGGCCGTCGAAGTGACGCGCGTGGGCATGCTCGGCGCGGGCCTGATGGGTGGCGGCATCGCGTTCATCACGGGCTCCACAGCAGGCATCCCCGTGCGTCTCAAGGACAAAGACTATGCGGGCCTCGCGCGAGGTCTCTCGCATGTGAAGTCGCTTGTGGATGGGCGCGTGAAGCGAAAGCGAATCACGGCACGTGAGGCCGTGACCGAGCTCGCGCGCATCACGGGCACGGTCGACGACGCGAGCCTTCTTGGATGCGAGGTGGTGATCGAGGCCGTCTTCGAGGACCTCGCGCTCAAGCATCGTGTGCTGCAAGCGACGGAGGCTGCGTGTGGCGAGAAGGCCATCTTCGCGTCCAACACGAGCTCGATCCCGATCACCAAGATCGCTGAGGGCAGCGCGCATCCCGAGACCGTCATCGGCATGCACTACTTCTCGCCCGTCGAGAAGATGCCGCTGCTGGAGATCATCACGACGAAGAAGACGGCGCCTTGGGTGACCGCGACGTGCGTCGAGCTTGGCAAGAAGCAGGGCAAGACCGTCATCGTTGTGAATGACGGAACGGGCTTCTACACGAGCCGCATTCTCGGGCCCCTGATGAACGAGGCGGCGTACATCCTGGCCGAGGGCGTGAAGGTCGAAGACATCGACGAAGCCCTTGTGGATTGGGGCTTTCCGGTGGGGCCCATCACTTTGCTGGATGAAGTCGGCATCGATGTCGCGGCCAAAGTGGGGCCGATCATGCTCGCGGAATTTGGTGAGCGGATGGCCGCACCGCGTGGCTTCGATCGGCTGCTCGCCGATGGCCGTCAAGGCCGCAAGAACAGCAAGGGCTTCTACGTCTACGGCGACTCCAAGAAGGGCCCGAAGAAGGTTGATGAGAGCGTCTATGGCGTGCTCGGTGTGGTGCCAAGCAAGCATTTGCCCGCGGACGAAATCGCGCGTCGTTGTGCGCTCTTGATGGTCAACGAGGCGGCGCATTGTTTTGGCGAAGGCATCCTTCGCAGCGCACGCGACGGTGACATCGGCGCCATCTTTGGCCTGGGCTTTCCGCCCTTCCGAGGAGGCCCATTCCGCTATGTCGATACGCTCGGCGCGGGTGAGGTCGTGCGGCGCTTGGAGTTCTTCAAGGACCGGCTTGGTGTGCGCTTCACCCCGGCGCCTGTGCTCATTCAGATGGCCCGTGAGGGCGGTACTTTCTACGGCGAGCGCGCTGTGGCTCCGGGACAACACAAGCCGAAGAAGCTCGGCTGAAGATAGCGTTCGCGCATGCGAAACACGTATCGTTGCGCGATGCGATCGTGCCGTTTGCTGGCTCTTGCCTCGCTTCTCTCAACGACAGGGTGCCTCATCGAGCGCGCCGCGCTGCGTGCGCCGGATGCAGTGGATGCGTTCGCTGCGCCCGATGCGTTTGTCCTCTTGGACACGCCAGACGATGCGTTCGTACAGGACGCGCCGTTGGATGATGCACCTGTCTGCGAAGGGGCAACGCGCACGCTCTGTGAGGGCGTTTGCATCGACACCTCGAGCGACGACGCGAACTGCGGCGCATGTGGCGTGGCGTGCGATGCGCTCTCGGGTTGCGTCGCAGGTGCGTGCGCCTGTGACCTGAGTGTCTACGGCGGATGCGAGCCTGGCCTACGCATCTGGCTCGACGCGCAGAACACCACAGGGAGCGGGTCACCGGAAGGCGCGCTGACGAGGTGGACCAATCTCGCGCGCACCGATGCCGGCGATGCGGTGCTCGACTCAGGCACGGTGACAACCGTTGCAGGCGTGGAGGGAAACACAGCTGTGCGCTTTGGGATGGGTCGCCTGCGAACAAGTGGACCGATGGCGGGCGCGGCCAATACGCACATGGAGGTGTTCATCGTCGCGCGCTCACGCGACCTGAATGAGCAAGGCTTTACGCTGGGCACGCAAAACGCCCCGCCCAACCGCTTTGACGTGCACTTGCCTTGGAACGGCAGCGCGTTTTTCGACTTCCCCTTGGACGCATCCGAACCCAACGGACGAGTGCAGATCCCGTTCACGCGGAGCCCTCGGCACATCACGCTCTGGCATGCGTATCAGGGCAATTCGGGTGGTGAGGTGCGCGTCAACGGCACGCTCGTCAATCGCAGTGGGGCGCTCTCTTCCGCGTCGCGCGATTTCACGCAGCGCCTCTGGGTGGGTGGCGTCGAGGCGGGCTTCCTGCAGGACGTCGACATCCACGAACTGCTCATCTTTGATCAGCCGCTCACTGAGGCGACGCGCACGCGCATCACACGCGGACTCATCAGCCGTTGGCATCTGGTCGACGATGCTCCACTCCCGACCGAAAACATGTTCGTGCACCTCGACGCAACACGTCCTTTGGCCACAGCAGAGCTACCTGTCGAGGGTGCGTTACCTGTGTGGATCGATCGCAGCGATGCGCATCACGATGCGCCGACCGTGGGTGTGCGCTGGGAGCCCAATGGGCTTGGCGATGGCTTACCTTCGGTTCGGCTTCGCGCAGACGCGACACAGACCAACGCTGTGCACGTGGACGTCCCGCGTCCGAGCGACCCCTTCACGGCCTTCTTGGTGATGGCGACTGAGGATGGTCGCGGCACGCGTATGCCGATGCAGTGTCCCTCGGTCTTGGCGACCGAGTTCGAGAACACCGACTTGGACGGAGGGCTCTTGCTTTGCGGTGGACGGCCAGCGTTCTTTCGAGGCGGTGGCACCAATCCGACGGGTGCAACGCTGAGCGCGTTTCGCATCGATGACGGGCGACGTCATCTGCTCATCGTGCGTCGCGCAAGCACGGGCGCGACGACGGTCACGGTGGACCATGAGATCGTGATCAACGGCACGTTTGGTGGCCCGATCACAGCGGCGAATTGGCTCATCGGTCGTCACGAAGGCACCGATCGGAATGGCACGCTGGAGGCCGACCTGGGCGAGCTCTTGGTCTACGACGCGGCGCTCGACGACGACACGGTGAATGCCATCGAACGAACTCTGCGCGCCC
The DNA here is from genome assembly GCA_044373065.1 of Sandaracinaceae bacterium. GTDB lineage: Bacteria > Myxococcota_A > Polyangia > Polyangiales > Sandaracinaceae > JAFLCL01. The sequence continues at coordinate 10,200 of JBILQT010000047.1, read as the reverse complement.
GCTGGCGTACGCCTGTGTACAGCCGCCCAACCTTTGTGAGGCCCTGCGACGAGGGTACGCAGGCTGTCTGCCCATACCAGAGCCTTCGTGCCCTCCGAGAGGCGCCCACGGGCACGTATTGGCTGCAGCTCGGCGGCAACACGCCTTTCCGCGTGAGTGTCGATGACCGCGAAGGCGGTGGTTGGGTGCTAGCGGTCCAGTACGTGCGGCAGGGCGGGGCTCCAGCAGCGACGCGTGTGGTTCAGAGCGGGTTCGACTGGCCACTCTTGAACGACGCGCGCATCGGCCTAGGCCCGCAGCGGGCTTCCGCGCATTGGGGTCATGTCGGAGTCGAGATCGCGCGCCTACTCACCGACGCGAGCGAGCTGCGCTGGTACGGCACGACAGCGGCGCACAGTCGCGTGATCCACTTCGCGTCGACCGTCGGTGTGGCGACATGGGTTGCGGGAAGGGGTGACAGTTTCGACGGAATTGAATCCACCTTCACCGCGCTCACTGGACACACCGCAAACCTTCCCACGAGCGCCAACACCTTCTGGGGCAATGGCGAGACCATCCTCACCGACGCGCCTTACTTCCGGTGGTCCACATCGCATTGGATCGCCGGCGCGGGCAATCGCTGGGAGGTCGACGACTACCCGGGCAACGGCAACAACGCGACGCTTCACCGCGTCTGGGTTCGCGCGAGCGCCCCGCTCTGAACTCCTCGATCATGAGGATCGCGAATCTTCATATCGAATTACTATCTCAATACGTTTGAGTCTGTTCGCGTCCTGGCATGCTCTGCGTGCTTGGGATCATCGCGACGAAAGACCCAGCTCACGAGGACGAACGCGCCCCAGAGGGCGGCGAAGAGGTAGAGGATTTTCTCGCCGCCCCACTGCTCGAAGGCGAGACCGCTCAAGAGAGGCCCGAGCAGGAGGCCTGTCGCGAAGAAGACGTTGAAGATCGAGTTCGACTGCGCGTACTCGCTGGGCTTGGCGATGACGCCTTGAAGGGCGAGTGAGAGCGGAGGCATGGAGGCGAGGGAGCCGCCTGCGAAGAACATCACGACGGCCATCATCCAGAACGAGGGCAAGGGGATGAATGCGATCATGCCGATGACGCCGACGGTCGCGAGCGTGCGCATCACAAGGAGGTGTCCGCGCTTGTCGCCGATGCGCCCTGCGATGTTCGAGAAGACGAGCATGCCGGCTGCACTGAAGGCCACGACGAGGCGTGTTTGCTCCTCGGGCACATGCTTCACGACGTGCATGTAGCGAGGCAGAAAGAGCACCGCCGAGGCTTGGAAGAAGCCCGTCACGAAGGTGGCTGCGCTCGAGGTCTTGATGCGCCACGCAAGGCCCGCCCAGTCGGTCTTGGTGAGCGTGTGCGCGCTGCCCTCGTGATGTGTTGCAGCGTCCTCGGGAAGCACGGGATCGGCCTCCAAGAGCACGCGTCCGATCACCGATGCACACGCTGCGATGCAGCCTGCGACGACAAAGAGTTGGTCGGGTGTGAGCGTGTCTGAGACGAGGAAGGCGCCGACCGGCCCAATCACGTAGCCCATCGCGGTGGCGATCGCGTAGAGGCTCGTGACGAACGCTTTGCTGTCTTGCTTGGAGCGCCAGAGAAGGAGCGTCTCGCAGCTGACCCAGGCCCCGACCGAGAACGCGCCATCGAGGTAGCGGCATGCGGCGATGGTTGGGTAGTCGTGCAAGAAGGGAAAGAGCCCGATCATGAGTGCATATCCCAATATGCAAACAGCAAGCGTGTTGCGCGCGGAGAAGCGGCGGATGATCGCACCCGAGGGGATCGCAAAGCTCACGATGCCGAAGCCAAACCAGCTCGCGAGCTGGCCCACTTGCCCTTCGGTGAGCTCACGGTGCGCGAGCACTTCGGGCGTCAGCGCGATGGCCAAGCCGTAGGCGATCGAGAGCACGAGAATCGTCAGGTAGACGAACCAAATATTCTTGTCGGGGATTCTCGTGCGGAGGTTCGAGAGCATTGGCCGCGAGATGTGCCACGGCCTTGATGTGAAGGCGCTCTTTCAGTGCGCCGCATTCGACCGGTCGAAGCTGCTGCACCCGGCCAGTCTCGGCGGGGTCTCCCCAGCCAGGCGGCGTTTGGCTGCGCGAAACAAGGGGCTTTGACCTCGGCGCAAGGCTTGCTGTGGTGTCAGCCATGCTCAGCAAGACATGGATGCGCGGGTTACTTTGGATGTTCGGAAGCGCGTCGGCACTCGGTTGCCAAGGTTCCATCTTGGGGAGCTTGCCCGACGCCGGGAGGCGAGCCGATGCAACCTCCGTGAACGACGCAGCGCAGCTCGGAGATGCCCGACTTGAAGCGAATGACGCTGCGAGCTTCGCGAGTGACACATGGGCCTCATCGGACGCGCCGGCGACTGCCGACGATGCAGGCACCACGTGCACGTGTGCGGGTCGCATGTGTGGTGACGACGGCTGTGGCCGAAGCTGTGGGGTGTGCTCCGGAGGCGCTTCCTGCAACGCGGGTATGTGTGTGCCTGGCGGTGAAGTTGCGACGCGCTTCTCGCTACCCCCGTGGTCGGTGGCTGGTGTGTCACGCGAGAACTGTCAGCGCTTTCACGTCGACGACTACATCGGCATCGTGAACTCCGGCCCGGTGTTTGCGCGCATCCACGAGGGCATCTTGTGGGGCGAGTCGTACGAGGGCATGGGCACCTCGGAGCCCTTTACCGCTGAGCGGTTTCCGCCAGGTGCGGGCCAATTCAAGCCAAGTGGCTGGGTGGCCTCAAGCCCATCGCTCAGCAACGCAGATCGTTGGTGCTTCTCAGACGAGGACCCGCGGACAGGGTGGGTTCCGGAGAGCATCGGCTATCGTCAGTTTGCGGCGGGCGACTTGCTCACGCGCGCCGATGGGTCCGTGCTCTTGGTGAACGGAGGCCCTGTCTGGGCGCGCCAAACGGGAAGCGTTTTTTGGGCTGAAGCCTATGAGGGCGAGGGGCGAACACCACCCTACACGGCAGACCGCTACCCCGCAGGAACCGGTCAATACAAGCCAGGCCACTGGCTCAGCTCGGGCGGCTTTGACTGGCGCCAAGCGTCGCAGTTCTCCGAGACGATGCCCTGAATCGAGAGAGGCGTTTGCACAACGAAAAGCCCCGCAGACTTTCGTCCACGGGGCCTTCATTTCGTGCGGGAGAGCTCAGCTCTTCTTGGCGGCCTTTGCGGGCTTCTTCTCGGCCTTTGCGGTCGCCTTGGGGCTGACCACTGCACCGCCAAGGAGACGATCCTTGAGCTCGGCTGCGCGGTCCGTCTTCTCCCAGGTGAAGGAGCCCTTCTCCGTGCGACCGAAGTGGCCGTATGCGGCCGTCGGGCGGTAGATCGGGCGGAGGAGGTCAAGCGTCTCGATGAGCGCGCGGGGGCGGAAGTCGAACATCTCCTTCACGGCTGCTTCGATCTTGCGCTCGTCGACCTTCGCCGTGCCGAACGTGTTGACGTAGACGCCCATCGGCTTGGCGACGCCGATCGCGTAAGCGACCTGCACTTCGCACTTCTTGGCGACGCCGGAGGCGACGACGTTCTTCGCGACGTAGCGAGCGAAGTACGCAGCCGAGCGATCGACCTTCGAGGGATCCTTGCCGCTGAATGCGCCGCCACCATGACGGCCCATGCCGCCGTAGGTGTCCACGATGATCTTGCGGCCCGTGAGGCCTGCATCACCAACCGGACCGCCGATGACGAAACGTCCCGTGGGGTTGATGTAAATGTTCGTGCGCTTGTCGATCATGTTGGCCGGGCAGACCTTGTTGATCACCTCGTCCATGATCGCTTCTTTGATCGTCTTGAGCTTCACGTCAGGGCTGTGCTGCGTGGAGAGGACGAGTGCATCGATGCGCTTGGGCTGGCCGTCTTCGCCGTACTCGATCGTCGCCTGCGTCTTGCCGTCGGGGCGAAGCCACGTGAGCGTGCCGTCCTTGCGGACCTTCGTGAGGCGCTGCGCCATGCGGTGCGCGAGCTGGATCGGAAGGGGCATGAGCTCCTTCGTCTCGTCGACGGCGAAGCCGAACATCAAGCCCTGATCGCCAGCGCCCTGATCCTTCGAGATGCTCGTGTGTGCATCGACGCCAAGGGCGATGTCGGGCGACTGCTGCTCGACGGCCGTGAGGATCGCGCAGTGCTCCCAATCGAAGCCGGTGTCGGCCGTGTAGCCCACTTCGCGAATCGCGTTGCGGATGACCTTCGGGTAGTCGACGTGTGCCGTCGTCGTGATCTCGCCAGCGATGATCGCGTAGCCCGTCTTCACCATCGTCTCGCAGGCGACGCGTGCGCGCGGGTCCTGCTCAAGGATCGCGTCGAGGACGGAGTCCGAGATGGTGTCACAGAGCTTGTCTGGATGGCCTTCGGTGACGGACTCGGAGGTGAAGAGGTAGCTCATGTGCCGTGATCCTTTCTAACGACGCGGAGGGTTCCGCGAGAAACGCGTGGTGGGTTGCGCGGGAAATTGAGAGCGCGCTTCGTCGCGCAGAACTCTCCTTTCGTTCATCACCGATTCTTGAGTCGGTGACTGTGGATTCCTCGTCTTTGACGCGAAAGCCCGAAAGGCGCGCTGATCTAGACGGCGTGCTTCTACGTGTCAACGATGCGCGAGGCGGAGAGCGAGGCGTTTCGCCGCGCGTGAGTTCGGACTACCTTCGAACGCAGATGCCGCTCGACTCCTACCGAGGTGAACCCGTGTCCAAGCCTGCGGCGTCGGCGCCCCGTCTGCCCGAACCAGGCGATGTGATCGGCGGAAAGTACCGGGTCGAGAACATCATTGGTCAGGGCGGGATGGGCGCTGTGTACCGTGCGCGGCACGTGCTGACCGAGCGCGCCGTGGCGCTCAAGTGGATGCTTCCCGATGTCGGCGGTGAGGAGGCCGTGGAGCGCTTCCTGCGCGAGGCGAAGGCGATGGGGCGCATCGATCACCCTGGCGTGGTGGGCGTCTACGACGTGGGCTTTGAAGGCGGTGCGGCCTTTCTCGTGATGGAGCTTCTGCGCGGCTCCTCGCTGCGTGAGGTGATGCCGGCGGGCAAGCGCTTCAACGCCGATGAGGCGATCCCGCTCCTGATGCCTGCGCTGGAAGGCCTTGAGGCGGCACATGCCGCGGGCGTCGTGCATCGCGATCTGAAGCCCGAGAACATCTTCCTCGTGCGCTCGCCGAATGGACGCATCGAGAACACCAAGGTGCTCGATTTCGGTATCTCGAAGCTTCGTGCCGATGTGGATGCGCCGCATCGCGATCTCGGTGGCCAAGGCGTGATGACGCGAACTGGCGTAACGATGGGCACGCCGAGTTACATGTCGCCTGAGCAAGTGCGTGGTGCACGCGATACCGATGCGCGCAGTGATGTGTGGGCCGTCGGCGTCATCCTCTACGAGATGCTCGCGGGCCGTGTGCCCTTCGTGGCGGAGTCGTTTGGAGGCCTTGTCCTCGCGATTGCGACCGAGCCGCATACGCCCTTGCACACCTTGCGTCGGGACCTCTCGCCGATTCTTCTCGCCGTCCTGAATCGAACGCTCGCCAAAGACCCTGACGAGCGCTTTGCCTCGGTGGCCGAGCTTGCCCAAGCGTTGCTTCCCTTCGGCACCCCGGACCTCACCTTTCGTACACCCGCCGCGTTCTCGATCGTGCCACCCGAGCCTCTACCGCAGGCGCCGCGTCCGAAGTCACCTGCTGCACCTGCCGCAGCCATGCCGGAGTTGATGGCGACCGTGGCTGCACGCCCACCTCGCACACCCGAAGCGCCGAAATCGCCTGCGCCAGAAGGTTTTTCGCGTGGTGAACTCTCCCTTGCAGAAGGCGACCGAGGCGCGCTACCAGAGCTGGAGCACATCCCGCAACGGCCGGTCGCTGTGCAACGAACGGTGCGCGCGGAGCGTGCGGAGGCGCCTCTGAAGCCTGCCCCAACGGGCATCCCGTTCTTGGTGTGGGCACTGCTTGCACTCGTGGGTGTGTCGATCGCTGCGTATGCAATTCGATCCGCGTTTGGACGCGTCGTGGCGGAGCGTGTCCGTGAGGCCGAGGTGGCACCCCTCCAGGCCGCGCCCGTGCCTCAGCCGCCGCTTCCACCGCCTCAGCCAGAGCCGGTCGAGGTCGCCGCGCCGGTGGTGCCCGTCGAGACGCAAGCGCCTGTGGAGAGACCACGCCCTCGCCGCACGCAAGAGCCGCATGGGGAGCCCGCGACCACGATGGAGAACACGACTGCGATGACCGAGGCCGAGCCTCTGGGACGAACGGGCTCCCTCTCGCGCGATGAGTTCTGAGATACTCGAAGGGTGATCGCTCGACGCACGCTCCTCGCACTCGCGTTTCTCTTCGCGCCACGCCCCGCAGAGGCCCAAGAGGCAGCCTTGTCGGAGACGGTCGCGACGGAGTCGCCCGAATACTCAGTGGCGATCGATGCTGCGCTCAGCGACTTCCAAGCGCGGCGATGGAATGAGGCGCGCACGCATTTTCGCGAGGCACATGCGCTCTCACCGAATGCGCGAACCCTGCGCGGCATCGGGATGGCCTCGTTTGAGATGGCGGATTACCCCGCCGCGTTCGATGCACTCGACGCTGCGCTGGTGAATGGCGAGAGGCCGCTTACGGACGAGCAGCGTGTGCAGGTCACGGAGCTTCGCGAGAGAGCGCATGCGCTCTTTGGTCGCTTCACGATTCCGGCGTGTGCCGATGCCCGCGTGCTTGTCGACGACGTGCCCATCGTGCCCTCAGGGGCTTGGCCCGAGGGGACGGGTGAAGTCTCGCTTGGCCTTGGTGCACACAGCGTCTTGATGCGACGGGCGCGTGGCACCGATACCGTCTCCTCGCGCACGCGGCTTGAGGTGGCTGGCGGTGAGTCGGGTGTCGCGCTGGAGCTTGTCTGTCCAGATCGGACACTGCCGAATGTGAGCCATGCGAGCGCTGACGAAACGCCTTGGATGGTCGCGGGTGTGGGCGGCGGCGTGCTTGTCCTTGGCGCCGTGCTGACCGTGGTGGGCGTGCTCGACGCTGCCTCGGTGGAGAATGCCTCGCTCGGGGATGAATGGGCCTCGCTCAGTGCCGCGAACGAGCGCGCGCCGATCCTCACAGGCATTGGAATCCCGCTCTTGGCAGCAGGTGCTGCAGTCGCTGCGACGGGGCTGGTGTGGGGCCTTGTGAACCTGCAGCCAACGACGCCTGCGCGGAACGTCATCTCGTCCCTCCAGCTTCGTGTTGGCCCCTCGGGCGTCCTCTTGAACGGGAGCTTCGAATGAGCCTTCGACACCTCTTTGCAGTCACGCTCGCAACGCTCTTTTTCAGCCTCGGATGCACCCCGCGCCTCGCAGGCGATGGCTCCTACGGATGCGGCGCCGGCGCATGCCCCGCAGGCACGTTCTGTCACGCGAATCTGCGCTGCTACAGCACGCCCGAAAGCGATGCGGGCCCGAGGCGTGATGCCTACAGCGAGGGCATTGCCGCCTACGAACCATGCGCAGGCGGAGGCTGCCGCGCGGGCCTCGAATGCCGCATGGGGATGACCGGCCAAGTCTGCATTCAACCCTGCGAGATGAACGCAAGTGCGTGTACCGACGGGACGGCTTGCGATCGCGGCCCAGGCGCCACGCTTGGCGGCCCTGGACGCGTTTGCTACCGCCTTTGCAGCGACTGCCCCGCGTCGACCGGCCGCTGCGACATGATGCGCCGCTACTGCATCCCGAACGCTTGGTGAGCCTCAGGGGATCCCGAACGCATCGATGAAGCCGCTCAGCAACCCGACATCGGGCGGGATACGCGTATCGTTCGCGTCGAACACGTCGTGACCCACATCGGGCGGGATGTGCGCATCGTTCGCGTCGAACGCATCGCGACCCACATCAGACGGGATATGCGCATCGTTGGCGTCGAACGCGTCGTGACCCACATCGGACGGGATATGCGCATCGTTGGCGTCGAATGCGTCGTGACCTGCATCACGAGGGATATGCGCATCGTTCGCGGCGAACGCGTCCTGACCTGCATCGAGGGGCGCCGCGGCGTCCAACGAAACGAACGATTCGTGCGCATCGATCCCCGTGCTGGCATCGAGCACCCGGAACGCGTCGACACCGACATCCCGCAAGGCATCGGCGTCACCCGAATCGCCATTCGCGTCGAAGTCGTTTGCGTCGAAGTCGTTTGCGTCGAAGTCGTTCGCGTCGAGGTTCGCGTCGAAATCGTCTGCGTCGAAGTCCTTTGCATCGAGGTTCGCGTCGCTGGTCGCATCGGGCCCTGCATCTCCCCAGACGTCCGAGGGTGTAGCCGCGTCGTCCACCGATGCGGCATCGATGGATTCTTGGCGGCTACACGCGAGCGCGGTCATCGAAGCGAAAACGAGAACGACGCGAAATCCGAAGGACATGCGTTGAGTGTCCGTCGAGCTTCGACCCGAGTTCAAGCTCCACGACATGCAACCTTTGGGTTGCACATCAGAGGCTTCAGCGTGCGCGCACTTTGATCGTGCGACCGATGACGTCGAGCATGCGCTTCAGCTCGTCGTAATCCGGGTGCTTCAGGCGAATCCAGGCGTTGGCCATGTAGCCCGCATCGACAGGCTGCGTGGGCGTGCCCGGATGCGGGAAGTGCGCGTCGATGATCCACTGCCCGAAGGCGCGCTCAACCTCTTGGCGCCCGTCGTAGTGGCTGATGTGGCCATCTCTGTCCGGACGAAGCGCGACGATGCCGGCCGAGAAGCGACGTGTGAGCGGCTGGCTTGGACGGCCATGCACGACGGCCATCGCCCACTCGCGGTAGATGTCGATCTCGTTGCTCGCAGCGTAGAGATCCCAAGCGCGCACGCCGGGTGGGCGGCAGCCGATCTCGGAGAACTTCAAGCCCTTGGGCCCAGCGAACCACTCCATGTGTGTGGCCGAGGTGCCGATGCCGAGTGCGGTGACGACCTTCTGCCCCATCGCGCGCAGCTCTTGATATCCGGATGCGGAATCGATGCGGTTGGTGGCGATGAACTGCGGGCTGATCCAGCGGTTGCGCATCGCCTCGAGCACGTTGGGGTAGTAGTGCGTGACGAAGTCTTCGACGACGCGGCCGCCGATCGAGATGGTGTCGTAGAAGCCCTCGTGGCCCTCGATGAACTCTTCGACGCCGATGCTCTGTCCCTTGTCGACGCGCATCTCACGGAGGCCCGCATCGAGCTCGCGCTCGTCGTTGACCTTCATCGTGCCTGCGGCGCCTGCGCCATCGCGGGGCTTCAAGATGAGCGGGAAGCCGACCTTCTTGGCGAACTCGCGGATCTCATAGACATCGCTTGATCCAAGCGACATCGCGGTGGGCACGCCGGCCTTGCGGAGGTGCTCTTTCATCGTCGGCTTGTCGCGACAGAGGAAGGTGGTCTCGACGCTGGTGCCGGGGATGCCGAGGATCTCGCGGACCTTGGCGGCGGTCATGACGTGCGCTTCGACGACGGCCTCAAGGCGATCGATTTTGACGCGGCCCTGAAGCCAACGGCAGACGCGCTCGATCTCGGCGACGCTGGTCACGTTGGAGACGCGCTCGTAGTGGCTGAGCCAGGTGCGAAGGCCATCATCGAGGGCCTCCTTGGGGCGCTCGCCGATTCCGATGACGCGTGCGCCAACAGCATGCAGGGCGCGCGCAAACTCGCGTTGATTGGCCGGGAACGTGGGCTCGATCAGGACGACGTCGATGGGCATTGCAGCGAGGGTATCAACTGGCGCATGCAGGCGTTTAGAGTTTTCTGGGGTTTCGTTTCGCTGCCCTTCCTGTTGTCTGTTTCCGGGAAGAGGAGAGGGAGAAGAGAGAGCTGGCTGGACGCCGCGTTGGCGCTTGGTCGGCGCTCTTGCGTGCGAGGGACAGGTCATCGAGCGCGATGCGTTCTGGGTAATTCCGTACGTCAGCCATGACGTCGCAGACGGCTCGGTTCTGTAGTGAGAAGAGAAGAGAGTTGGCTGTACGCGTTGATTCCGCACGTCAGCCATGACGGCGCAGACGGCTCGGTTACGTAGTTACCCAGAACGCGTGCTCGCGAGGTCACGTTCACGCTCGCTACCGAGTCGCCATCGATCGCCAACGCGGCGTGTCAGGTCGCAGCGGGGTTCCCCCCGCTGCTCCCACAGATCCGGACGTGCGGATTTCCCGCATCCGGCTCTTCGTTTCATCGCTTCGCTACGTTCGGTAAAGCACGCTGTGCACGACGCGGGGCTTGGGCAGGGGATGGTGGGAGAG
>JBILQT010000301.1:0-8423 GCA_044373065.1 Sandaracinaceae bacterium | reverse complement strand
GTGCGCGTCCGGCTTGGGTTCTTCCTTGGCTTCGATGAGCCGGAGCGTCGTGCGTGCCTTGTGCGCCCTGCGCAGAGCGTGACGGCGGTGCGTGCAGATGTCGCCTTCGTCGAGATGATGGACGCTGACGGAAACATCCTTGCGCGCGAGGACACGGACCGTCTGCGCGCATGGAATGACGACCCGAATCGTCAGCGCCAAGACGACACGGCAGGCGTGACGGTGGGCCCGCCGAGTGCCGCCAACGTGACCTTGCCCGAGACGTGGACGCGTGCATTTCGCGGCGCCCCGATGACGCGTGCGCTCCTTGCGTGTCACGCGTCGGGCGTGCAGCGAACGGCCTCGCATGAGGCGATGGCGCAGGTGCGCATGCGTGTCGACTCACGCACGGGGCGCATCGAGGATGCGGTGGTGGAAGTGGGCAACGTGGCCGACGAAGAAGAGAACACGTGCATCGTGCATGCGGTGCGCGAGGCGCAGCTTCCGGCCCTTGCGGGTGAGGCGCGGGCGCTTGAGGTGCGCGTGCCTGTTCACCTTCACGCTGCGCGCTGAAGAGGCGCCGAATCCTGCTGTCACATCGGCGCGCTGCGGTTTAGCGTCCGCGCCATGTTGCGGATCTCTCCTCGTGCTCTCTCTCTTGTCTGCATCGCGGCGCTCACTTTCTTCGCGAGTGAAGCGGCCCAGGCGCGTCGCGCGATGCCCGCGCAGACAACGCTCGATGCCGACCCGAGCCATGCGCTGACGGATGCGCAGCGCGCGCTTCTGCAAGCCATCCCCGATGAGCACACGCCAATGCCGCCCTCGCACTATCCGGTGTCGAATGAGTGGCGCCATGACCTCTGGCAGCCGAGCATCCGTGACCTCGGCGGCATCTACGTCGGAGTCGGTGCCGATCAGGGCTACACGCTCGCCGCGATGCAGAACGCGAGCCTCGCATTGATGGTCGACTTCGACCCCGTCGTGCCGCTCGTGCATCGCATGTACGCGGTGCTCATCCCCGTGAGTGACTCGCCCGCCGCGCTCGCGGAGAGGTTCTCGAATGCGCGTGCTCAGGAGACGCGCGCGATGCTGGAGACGGCCCTCGCCGCAGACCCCGAGCGCGTTCAGATCCTTCGCCTCTTCGACCGCACGCGCACACGCTGGGCTCGCTACATGGGTGCTGTGATGCGCTCACGCTACGGCAGCACCTGGCTCGGTGATGCGACGCTCTACGCCCGTGTGCGCGCGCTCTTTCAGAGTGGCCGCATCATCGCGCGCAACGGCGATGTGACCTCGGCAACGACGCTGCGCGAGGTAGGCCGCGTGAGCCAACAGCTCGGCATGCCTGTGCGCGTGATCTACTTCTCGAACGCCGAGCAGTTCTTCCCCTACACGCCCGACTTCGTCCTCAACATGCAGGCGATGAACGCGGACGAGCGCACGGTCGTCCTGCGCACCTTCCGCCACCGCGCCGCGACCTACCCCGCAGGCGACCGCTGGCACTACGTCGTCGAGCCCTTCGCAGGCTTCCGCGAGCGACTGGCGGGCGGGCTGCGCCATAGCCGCGTGCTCGTCTCGGAGATTGTCGCGATGCACGGCGAGACGCCGGGGCTCACGGTGCTGGCGCGCTGACGAACGAACGGCACAACCGCAGCGTGCTTGCGAGTGCAGGCAACGAGCTTGCGAATGCGGGCGACGGCTTGCGAATGCGGGCAACGAGCTTGCGAATGCGGGCAACGAGCTTGTGAGTGCGGGCAACGAGCTTGCGAGTGCGGGCAACGGCTTGCGAGTGCGGGCAACGGCTTGCGAGTGCGGGCAACGAGCTTGCGAGTGCGGGCAACGGCTTGCGAGTGCACACAACGACTTGCGAGTGCACACAACGGGCTTGCGAGTGCGGGCAACGGCTTGCGAGTGCACACAACGACTTGCGAGTGCACACAACGGGCTTGCGAGTGCACACAACGGGCTTGCGAGTGCGCACAACGGGCTTGCGAGTGCACACAACGGGCTTGCGAGTGCACACAACGGGCTTGCGAGTGCACACAACTGGGTTGCGAGTGCACACAACGGCTTGCGAGCGGCTCGGCGCTTGTCAGCGTCGTCCCCGAAATAGTCGCCCGCAACGCGTCGTAGGTTCGTCCGACCCATCGCGGTTCACGATGAGGGCTCTTCGCCTCGTGCTTCTTGGAGGAACTATGAGAATGCCGTTCGCTTGCGCACTGATGCTCGCCTCTTTCGCTTTGGCTGGATGTCCGCCGGCGGCTGCCGGGACGGATGCTCCAACCGATGCGCCGACGCCTCGTGACTCCGGTCCGCAGTGCACCCCCGAAGGTGGAGATTGCGCAGGTTCGTTGCAGTTCAGTTGTTGTCCTGGAACGAGCTGTTTGATGGAGTCGGTCGGCGGTATGACCGTCTCACGATGCGCTCGCTGAGCGTCAACGGGTAGCGAGAGGGCGGTTCGCTGCATGGCGAATCGCTCTCTGCTTTTCACCAATCCGCGTCGACCACGACAATCGACGGACTCCGACTCTCAATCGTCAACTCCAGCCGTGCCTCTTCGCCGAGCCCTGGCGTTGGAATCGCGCGGTCGACCAGACGGCCCGTGGGTGCCTCATCGATCGGCACACGCGCGACCTCGATGTCGTTCACGCGGACGATGAGCTCGCCGCCGCCGCGGTGGCCGTCGGGGGTGCCCCAGCGGAGGTGGAGGTGCTCGCCGGCGCGCGCGTGCGTCCAGACGACGTGGCGCGTCTCGGCGTTGGGGCCAGTCGGGAGGAGGAAGACGGGCTGCACGGTGCCGCCGAGCATGGCGGGCTCGTCGATGGCGAGGCCGGCCTCGCCGTGGGTGCCGCGGTCGAAGGTCGCGCACTCCCAGCTCATGTGCTCCCAGGCGAGGAAGTCGCAGGGGACGGGGCCGTAGGGGTTCACGTCGAGCGTGACGATGGCGCTGCGGACGGCGGCATCGGAGGCCACTTGGAAGCGTGCATTCGCGGCCTCCACACGCCGTGCGATGCCGATGCTGAGGAGGGCCAACGCGAGGGCGACTCCGCCTGCTTGAAGCGCTTGCTTGTCGAGGCGTCCGCTTGCCTTGGAGACCCAAGCGAGCGCTTCGAAGACGAGTGGTGACATCGCGAGAAGGAGCAGCGCGGTGCACGTGTTGGGCGAGGCGCCGAGGTATGTCGCGGTGAAGGTCGTGAGCGCGATGAACGCGAGGGATGCGGTGCACGCCACGTACTCTTTGCGTGCGATGGAAGCTGCGATGCCGAGCACGGCCACGAGGCTCACGGGGAGGAGCGCGCGTACACCCGAGCGCATTGTCGTGAGCTGCGCGAGGTGCTCGAAGAAGGGCGTCTCTTCGGCGTGGGGAAGCTGTGTGGCGAGCGCCGCGAGAAGGGCGAGTGCGAAGGGTAGGGCGCGCATCCAAGGCGCCTTGAGTTCACGGCGCTGCCACTGAAGGGCGATGACAAAAGCCCATGTAAGACAAGCCAATGCGAGCACCGCGGGGCCGCTCTCGGCAAGCCCTGCACGCACCTCTTGGATGCCAAAGAGCGCGAGCACGGAGACTGCGCGAAGGGCCCTCTCTCCAAGCGTGGTGGGCCGCGTGAGGGAGACGATGGCCGTGGTGAGGAAGGCCGCGAAGAGCGCGTGAAGGATGAGCAGTGCGACTGCGGCAGTGGGCGGCGCGAGGGCGCTCTCGAAGAGCGCGAGCATCGCTTCGGACCACTGCTGATAGCCGAGGCGCTCACGGGGCAAAGACATCGTCGTGAGCAGCACGCCGAGCATGACTGCGAGGCCAAGCGCGAAGGATTCACGCTTCAGCGCGCGACGAATCATCTCGAGTGTGCTCGCGAGTGCGGGCACAAGCAGCGCGAGTGCGGGCCAGTGGAAGCGGTGGCCCTCGTAGACGTAGCGCGAGAAGACAAGGAGGCTGAACGTCACGCCAAGGAGCGCTGCGAGTGCGGCCTTGGGGCGCGTGCGGAAGAGCGCGATAAGGCCGGGGATGCTCGCGAAGAGGATCGCGAACGCAGCGAGCAAGCCGTAGTCGCCCATCATCACGCGGCGGAAGCCCTCTTCAAAGGGCACCGAGAACGCATCGGTGTGCGAGGCCAGCGTGGGCGCGCCCTGCGCCGTGACGAGCGTGCGGTTGTAGCCAGACCACCAGGGCCGTCCGTACATCCAGGTGTTGGCCAGCGCGAAGAGCGAGAGCACCACGGTGCCCGTGCCGAGGGAGGCCAAGAGCGAGCGCTTGGTGAGTGCCTTCTCGTGCGTCGGGCCCTTCGGTAGCGGGCGCTCGAAGGAGAGCAACACGAGCGAGGGAAGGAGCATCAGCGCCGTCGGCTTGATGACGACGGCAAGGCCGATGAGGAGGCCCGCCCATGCGCCCTTGCGGTCGTGCACAAAGGCCAGCGCGTGTGCGACGCAGGCCAGCATCAAGACATCGGTCGAGTAGTCGTAGGCCGATTGAATGACCACGCTTCCGAAGGTGAAGAGGCAGGCCGCGATGGCTGCGTTGGCCCCGCTTGCGTAGGCCCGTGCGAAGCGAAAGAGGCCTGCGGTGATGAAGCCGAACATCAACAAGTTGAAGAGCAAGGTCGCGCGCAGACCAAACGCGAAATAGAGCGGGCTTGCGAGGAAGGGCAGCACGTAGGGGTGCTTGGGCCAGTGCTCACCATTGCGACCCATCGCGACGTTGCTCCAGCCTGGGTCGAGGTCGCGGTTCCAGCCGTAGGCGCCCGAGTACCAGCTTGCGGCGAAGCGATGTTGGTCGAGCGTTTGGTCTTCGACGAGCGTCGTTGTGACGTTCGCGTAGAAGCGGCCATCGCGGAACATCCACGTGTTCTCTGCGAGCTGCGGCATCACGCTCGCGAGCGCGACGACGAACGCAAAGAGGCCGATGGCGAGGGCGGGGCGCGCGTTCACTTGAGCCTCAACGACGACGACGACGTGCGGGTGCGGGTGCGGCTGCGGGTGCGGCGGCGGGATGCTCAGACTGCACGGTGAGCGTGTAGCGCGCGCGGTTGCCAGCGCCTCCGTCGCGGACGATGACGATGTAGTGGCCGGGCTCAAGTGCAGCGTCGATCGCGGGGTGCTGCGCGTAGTCCGCGTTGCGCTGAAGGATGTCGGCGCGCGTGGTGCGAAGCTCGAGGTCGAGGTCGGTGTGATCGCCCGTGCCGCCGCTGCCTGCGATGTCGAGCTGGATGTGGACGCGCTGTGCCTCGGTGATCACGAAGCGATGCGTGCGGACGGCATCGATGCCGTTGTCAGGCTTGGCGGGCGCGCCGCTGGGCGAAGGGTCGGTCAGACCATCGATGCTGTTCTGCACCGGGAAATCGAGCGCCATGTCGAGGGGCCAGATGGACGTGTCATTCGCAGGCAAGAGCACCGCGTCCTCGCCTGAGGCTTGGAGCATCGCAGTGGCCTGTTCGCGCGGCAGACGATTCGTGCGCACGAGGAACTGCATGAAGGAGGGCAGCGAGGCGTAGGCGCCGGGCTCCTGGGAGAGCGTCGACATCGCATCGAGGACGGCCGCCGCACCCAGCGCAACACCATCGTCGTCGCGATCACTGGGCGAAGGAACGCCACCCTCGCGCGGCCCATCCGTGAGATCCCAGAGCACACCCGCGACGCTGCGCTCCGAGCCCAGGCCACGGGGCAGACCTGGATGCTCGACGTCTTCGTTGATGCGCGTGGAGCCCGTCGGAATGATGCCGACGGTGTCGCGATAGAAGGGCTCGCGCGTGGGCTCTTCGTCGGCGAGCACGGCCATCGCAAACCATGTCGCGCGGCCCTCCTCCCAGGCGACGCCTGGGTCCACGAGCGAGCCTGGGGGATGCCTTCCTGCGATCGACGAGCTGCCCGCGAAGCGGTCCATCACGTAGTGCCCAAGCTCGTGAAGGATGATGCCTTCATCGTGCTCGTCGGTGTCCGTTGCGTGCTGCTCACCGAGCGGGCCGCCGAGCAATTCAAGCGCGTAGCGACCGCTGCCCTCGGGCACCTCACCGCGATAGAAGCTCCACTCGACGGTGATGCCGCGGCCCCAATAGGTGAAGAAGGGCGGAAGGCCGTGGCCCGTCCAGCGCTCGAGCGCGTTGCTGCCGCGAAGGAGCGTGTCGGTGATGTGGAGCGCACCGGCCATCTGCGAGGAGGTGTCGTCGAAGTGAATGATCGTGGCGCCATCGTTCACTGGTGCGAGGCACAGCACATCGAGTGAGCGCGTCTCGCTGTGCGGGTGCGCGCCGAGTGCATCGCTGGTCGTCGCCACGTCCGTCGTGCTCGTCTGGATATGCGCCGTCACGCGCACGGCGGTCGCTGTGCTCCCCGCAGCAAAGCTCACAAGCCCCTGCGCGTTCGTTGCGCTCGCCTCAAGCACCTCACCGCTTGGACCAAGCAGCTCCACCGTCACATGGCGCGCAACACGCGTTGTCTCCTCGGCGGTGAGCCCATCGGGACGTGCATCGCGCGCACCGAAGGTGACGAGGAAGCGAAGCGGTGTGGCCTCGGCCTGCACCGGAGGCGGCGGGGTGCTTCCGCATGCGCTGCATGCAACGAGCGAGGTGACAGCGAGCAGGCTGAACGCAGGGGCAAAGCGAAGGCGCGACATATGCGGAGCGTTCTACTCTGCGGGCCCGCTATTCGGGAATCGTTTCGCCGCGCTCGCTCTTCTCGTTGCGGTCCGTCTCGATGGCCTCGGCGAACTCGCCCGCGCAGAGCGGGTCGAACTGCGAGCCTGCACAGCGACAGATCTCGCTCACCGCGACCTCATGCGGAAGCGCGCGTCGATAGGCTCTGTCACTCGTCATCGCGTCGTAGGTGTCGGCCACCGAGATGATGCGCGCGAGAAGCGGGATCTCCTGCGAGGTGAGACCGAGCGGATAGCCGCGCCCATCCCAGCGCTCGTGATGCAAGTGCACACCGGGTACGAGCGGGTTCAAGAACGTGATGGGCTCAAGGATGTCTTTGCCAAAGCCCGGGTGCGCCTTGAAGACCTCGAACTCTTCCGTCGAGAGCTTGCCCGGCTTGTTCAGGTTCATCACGCAGCCGATCTTGCCGATGTCGTGCATCAGCGCGGCCTGCCTGGTGATCTCCACCTGCTCCGGGCTCAAGCCGAGCTTGATCGCGAGGATCTGCGCGTACGCAGCGACACGCTCGGAGTGACCCGAGGTGTACCTGTCCATCTTGTCGATGGCCGAGGCGAGGCCCTTGATCGTCTGCTGAAAGGTCGCCTTCAAGTCCTCGTAGAGGCGCGCATTCTCAATCGCCGCCGAGGCGCGCGAGGCGACGATGCGCAGGAGCTTGCGTTGGCCCTCATCAAACTTTTTGCCGCGCGTGTACGAGAAGACGCCGAGCAGGCCGATGATCTTTTTGCGTGCGAAGAGCGGCGTGACGATCAGCGAGGTGGTCTGAAACGCGGGGTCGCCCAGCACGAGGTAGGGGTTCGCTGCGGAGCCGTGAAGACGCAGCGGTTGGTCTTCCGCGAAGTACGCTGTGAGCTTGGGTGCATCGAGCTGACAGAGCAGCTTCTCGTGGCGCGCATCGACCGACTCTGCGGGCGGAGGCTCGGTGCTGCGCACGATGCGAAGGGGCGGCTCGGATTGCCTCAGGTGCTGCTCGATCTGCTTGCTGAACTCGGGGTGCAGCTCGCGTGCGCGCTCGAAGTAGTTCCCCTCGCCATCATCGAGCACGATCGAGACTTGGTCCGCGTGCACCTCTTCGAGGGCCGCATCGGTCACCGTGCGCAGCACCTCATCGAGCGAGAGACTCGCCGCGATCGCCTCGCTGACTTTGTAGAGCGAGAGCGCTTCACGCAGGCGCAGGTTCTCGGCTTCGAGCTTCTGCTTCTGGAGCGCGCGACGAATCGTGTGAACGACCTCTTCGACCTTGAAGGGCTTGAGGATGTAGTCGTATGCGCCGCGCTTCATCGCATCGATCGCCGTCTCGACGGTGCCAAAGCCCGTCATCATCACGGTGACGACACTCGGCGTGTGCTTCTTGATCGCCTCCAGCAACTCAAGCCCGCCCATGTTGGGCATCTTCATGTCCGTGAGGACGACATCGAACGCGTTGCGGGAGAGCTCGACCAGGGCGGCGCTTCCATCCTCGGCGGTCCGCACGTTGAAGCCTTCCATCGAGAGAAAGTCCGCGAGGATCTCGCGAATGACTCTTTCGTCATCGACGACAAGCACTTTGGGAAGGTCGGTGGAGTCCATGAGGGTCTAGGGCAGCGAAGAAAGTCAGCGCCTGGGCAAGTCAAAGATCAGCTTACTATTTCGCGCTCGTTCACCGTCAACGTTCCGGAGCATCCACGCTTGGCCACCTCTGCCCAGATAGCTCGCCGAGTCCGTGTGGGCGCGGTGCTCTATGCCGCGATGCTCGTGCTCGCTGGGTTGATAGCGGCCCTGCGCGGCACGCTGCAGCGCCCGACTTGGCAGGCGTCGACATGGCTC
>JBILQT010000300.1:0-8467 GCA_044373065.1 Sandaracinaceae bacterium | reverse complement strand
TCCCGACAACCTCGACGCTGGTCGATGGCGATTGGACGACGACAGCCGTCGCGACGAACCTCCTTGGCGTCATGGCAACGGACATGCAGCCCTTCGTCATCGACACGATGACGGTGGTCGACTTCCTCCAGCCCGGCGATGCAGGACCGACGGGCGATGCAACACCCGAGCTCTCTGGTACGGGCGAGCCTGGTGCGACCGTGGTCGTGATGGTCGATGGCGCAAGCGTCGGCACCGTGACGGTGGACGCGGAAGGCAACTGGACGCTTCAGCTCACGACGGCACTCACCGACGCGACGCACAACGTCTCGGTCACGGCGACGGATGCGCAGGGCAACACGGCGACGGATATGGGCAGCTTCGTGGTCGACACGACGCGTCCTGCAGTCGAGATCGGTGGCCCCGCGGACAACGCGCACACGAACCTCACCACGCCGACGATCACGGGTGTCTCGGACCCAGGTCAGGCAGTGGTCGTGGTGGTTGACGGCATGACGCTCGGAACAGTCATCGCGGGCGTGGATGGCTACTGGTCGATCCCCGTCACGACGACGCTCGCAGCAGGCCCGCACACGGTCCGCGCCACGGCGACGGACGCAGCGGGCAACATGGCTGTGGACGAGCACAACTTCATCGTCGACGTGGATGCGCCGTCGGTGAACATCACGGGCCCCGCAGACGGCGCTTCGACGGGCGATACGACCCCGACGATCACCGGCACCTCGGAGCCTGGCGCAACAGTCGAGGTCTACGTGGGCGGCGTCCTCATCGACACCGTCACCGTCGGCCCCGCTGGCACGTGGACGGCCACGGTCACCACGCCCTTGCTCGCAGGTCCGCAGTCGGTTCGCGCCGTTGCGACGGATGCAGCGGGCAACACGGCCACGGACAACAGCACCTTCATCGTCGACCTCTCGACCTTCGTCACGATTCTCCAGCCCGGAGACTCGGGACCCATCGGCGACACGACACCAGAGCTCTCGGGCCAGGGTGAACCCGGTGCGACGGTCGAGGTGACGATCGACGGCATGGTGCTCGGCACGGCCACGGTGGACGCAGAGGGCAACTGGACATTCCAGGTTCCCGCAGCGCTCGCAGATGGCCCGCACAACGTCTCGGTGCTTGCGACCGACGTCTTCGGCAACACGGCGACCGACACGGGCATGTTCGTCATCGACACGGACGCACCTGCGCTTGAGATCCGTAACCCCGGCGACAACACCACCACGACGGACACCACGCCGACGATCACGGGCAGCTCGGAGCCTGGAACGACGGTCTCGGTCTACGTCGATGGCGTCTTCCTCGGCACGGCGATCACCAACATCGATGGCACGTGGTCGGTCCCCGTCACGATGGCGCTTGTCGAAGGCGTGCACACCGTCTTCGCCACGACGACGGATGCGGCTGGCAACAACGCAGTCGACACGCACGACTTCACGGTCGACCTCACGGCGCCTGGCGTCGGTCTAACCGGACCCACCGGCCGCATCGCAGACCCAACGCCGACGCTCACGGGCACCTCGGAGCCAAACGCACGCGTGGAGGTCCTCGTGGACGGCGTCCTTGTGGGCACCGTCACCGCGGGCACCGACGGCAACTGGTCGGTCGATGCGTCCACGCTGACCGACGGCGAGCACACGGTGCGCGCAGTCGCACGCGATGAGGCTGGCAACACGGCGACGGACAGCGGCGCGTTTGTCATCGACACCGCAACGACGGTCACCATCGTTCGCCCGAGCGCGGGCGGCACGGTTGGAAGCGCGCTTCCGACGTACACCGGCACGGCGGAGCCTGGCGCCACCGTCACGATCAGCGTCGACGGCATGGCACTCGGCATGGTGGTCGCGGGCGCCGATGGACGTTGGTCCTTCACGCAGCCCACGGCCCTCACCGAGGGCATGCACACCATCACCGCACGTGCCGTCGACACCGTCGGCAACGCTGCGGACACGGATGCAGACTTCACCTACGACCGCACGATGCTCGACTCGGATGGCGATGGCATCCCGGACTCCGTGGAGTGCACCACGCCAGGCTCGTGTCCCGACACGGACATGGACGGCACGCCGGATCAGCTCGACCCGGATGACGACGGCGACGGCGTCCCGACGGCCATCGAGTGCGCCACGGGCATGATGTGCCCCGACACCGACATGGATGGTCGCCCGGACTACCTCGACCCCGATGACGATGGAGATGGACGCCCGACGCGCGATGAGCGCCCAGGGATGATCTCGGTCGACACCGACGGCGACGGCCGCCCGGACTACCTCGACACCGACGACGACGGAGACGGCTTGCTCACGTCTGCAGAGTGCATGGCAGCGCCATGTCGCGACACGGACATGGACATGCGCCCCGACTACCTCGATGCGGATGACGACAACGACGGCATCCTCACCGCGCGTGAGCGCACCGACGGCATGCGCATCGGCATGGGCGGCGATGACGTCGACACGGACGGCATCCCGAACTGGCTCGATACGAACTCCGATGGCGACATGATCAATGACCGTGAGGAAGGCCTCCGCGACAGCGACATGGATGGCCGTCCGGACTACCTCGACCCGAACCAGCCCGACCCACTCGCCGATGCAGGCGTGCCCGGCGCTGACACGGGCCCACGCGCAGACACCGGCGCAGGCGACGCAGGCATGACGGGCGGAGCGGATGCAGGCGCGCCCATCACCGGCGGCCTCGCAGGTGGCGCATGTGGCTGTAGCGCCGCAGGCACGAACGCCGGAACGACCCGCGCCGCATGGCTCGCAGTCGCCCTCGGCCTCGTCCTCGCCGCACGCCGCAAGCGTCGCTGAGCACGCGCTAGCGAAGGGCTAGCAACACAAGCACGAAGGCCACCTGGTTCACACCGGGTGGCCTTTGTCTTTGGAGCGCAGTGAAAGCAACGGCGGAAGCTGCGTTCTGCCTCAAGGCGTCGCGTCGACGTCGTCACACACCCCATCCGCATCGCGATCGAAGGTCACGCGGAAGCGCGGGTTGTCGTACGAGACGACTTGGTCGGCCGGGCTTGGACCCCAGTTGAGCACCCGAAACATGAGGACAAAGCGCAGCCGCTGCGTGAGGTCCATCCCTGCCGCGGTCAGGCCGTCACGCGTGAGGAAGCCGACGCCCGAGACCCAGGGAAACGTTGCGGTCGACGAGGGACATTGAACGTGGATGTTGGAGAAGTTGATCAGCTGAACGCCAGTGCCGACCTGCGTTCCCAGCACGCCGATGGCCGAGGTGAAGCATGTGGTGGCGTCGAGCGCGCTCTGGCGTGACGTGTCGAGGTTCAAGTCGATACGGCAGATGCGTCCATCGCGGCCGTCGAGGACGTCCTGACTGTCCCACTCGATGATGTCGGCAAAGTCGCGGCCAGCACCATCGGCCGCGCACCCCGTGAGCGCCATCTGAATGCGGTCATCGGGTGCACCTCCGACGGGCTCGTAGGTGACGGCGAGCGAGCAGGGGTCCGACATCGTTCGGAGGAAGGAGCGATGCGTCCAATCGGTTGCCACGAGCGTTCTTGGGGCGATGTCGATCGGGGTGCGAATGGGTCCCGCGTCAGAGCCCGCGTCTGTGCCCCCGTCCCGCCCTCCGTCGAAGGTCGCGTCAGTGCCCGCATCGAAGCTCGCGTCGCGTCCGCCATCGAACGAGGCGTCGAAGGATGCATCAAACGACGCATCGAACGCGGCGTCGAAGCCTGCATCTGGCATCCAAGCATCGGTGCCCGCATCGGGCGCGAACGCATCCGTGCCGACATCGGGCATGTCCATCGCGAGCGCGTCGACTGCGCTGTCTGGCTGCGGTGCATCGGCGCGTGGTGCGTCGACTCCGCTGTCTGTGCCGCCATCCTGTGCCGCAACAAAGGCATCAATGCCCGCGTCCACCGGCTCGCCGACATAGCCGACGCGCCCGCAGCCAACCTGCGTTCCGACGGAACAAAGCCACACAACACTGAGAGTCCGCTTCATCGATGCACCCTTGCGCGCGTCTCGCGCGGTCAGGTGGCGGGCTTACCGCAAACGCAGACATCACGCATCGGATGATCCGGTTCAGGCGAGGCGCTGAACAAGCGAGCACGTTTCGCATCCTGCGATTCACGCGTGCACGCCTTCACCATGCCCTGGGCATCATGAAAGGCATGTGCACACCCCTCACCATGCCCTGGGCATCATGAAGACCGTGCACACACACTTTTCGGATGCCCTGGGCATCATGAAAGGCGTGCACACACCCTTTTCGGATGCCCTGGGCATCATGAAAGCCGTGCACACGCCCTTTTCGGATGCCCTGGGCATCATGAAAGCCGTGCACACACACTTTTCGGATGCCCTGGGCATCATGAAGACCGTGCACACACACTTTTCGGATGCCCTGGGCATCATGCAGGGCGTGCACACACTTTGTGCTCACGTGTGAGGCGTCAGGGGACTGCCTCAGTCTCAGTCGCTGCCTCAGTCTCCGTCGCTGCCTCAGTCTCAGTTGCTGCCTCAGTCTCAGTCGCTGCCTCAGTCTCAGTCGCTGCCTCAGTCTCAGTCGCTGCCTCAGTCGCTGCCTCAGTCTCAGACTCAGTATCGTCCTCGACCGGCCCAAACGTGTGCGATGTCAGACACGAGTACGCGATGCACTGGCCGCCGCCGGGAACCACTCCCGCACAGTACGAGCCACGCGCACAAACGGCATGCTCGCAGCGTTCACCTTCCCCAACGACCGGAACGCATTCGTCACCGCCATCGCCCGAACACGCGGTGCCATGCCTGCAGCGCACTCGGTAGGTGCAGTGGGTGGGCGGCTCTTCGTCGAACGCTGGGTTGGCAATGCAGCGCCTTTCGATCGGTTGCGCGCCAACGCACACCCCCGAACCGCATTCTAGTTCCCGTGTGCATGCCATCAGGTTCGGAATGCATTCGGTGACCATCGGCCTGCCCCATGCGATCACGCGCTCGAACGTGCCGCGTCTGCAGGGTCTAGGCGGCGTAGGTCGCCAGGCTTGCTCAGGATCGATTTCGCACCGCTCGTTCACGCAGCGAAGGCGCTCTGCGCAACGGACGCGCGCGACCTCCAGTGGCGTTGGGTCTCCCGCGTACATCTGCTCGAGGCGATCATCACCCTCCATCCAGCAGGATTCGCCGACCTGCTGATACCGCATGCATCGCCCTTCCTGACATCGAGACCCGTCGCGACACACAAACACGTTTGACGGGCACTCCTCGCCAGCCACCGCATCCGCGCGGAGGAACTCACCAATGTCGCCGTGCACCTCCGAACAACCCAAGTTGTCGTAGAGCATGTCCGTCAACTCCGGCTCCGGCACCACGACAACCGGCCCGTGGATGTTGTTGCGCCACCAAATCCGAAAATCCCGCAGCGTGTCCTGCTCGCACGTCGTCGCACCCGCGCGCTCTTCTTCCGGTGCAAAGCGCGACGGGTACTCCGTGCACAGGCACTCGTTGCGACGTCGATTGCAGATGGCTGGAATCAGAATCGCGGCGAGTTCCGCTTCCGTGCCCTGCATCGCATCTGCATCGCCCGCATCGAGCGCAACACCGAGGCCCGCATCTGTCGTCATCGCGGGAAGCGCACGCGGCGCCTCCTCGCCCCATGAGAGCGATGGAAGTTCAAAGCGCGGCAAGGCGCCGACCGTCACAGTCTCATCGTGGTGAAGCCGCTGCACGAACGCGTCGTGATGTTGACCAAGCCACCACGCGAGGAAGACAAGCGCTGCGGTGAACAGCGCTGTGGCCCCAAGGACGCGTACTTCGGTCGGCACGTGGCGACGTTAGGACGGATGCGTCGGTGCGTCGAAGACGGCTATTCGATGCCGCTCATTCGAAGTTCGCGGAACGTGTGCGACGTCAGACACGAGCGTGCGATGCAGTGTCCGCGTGTGTGAGGGACGCGCTCGCACGCGAGGTCGAGGCCGCAGACTGCCTCCTCGCAGCGCTCCCCCAGTCCAACCACGGGAACGCAATCCCAGGGGCCTCGGCGACAGGCCGTGCCGCGCTGGCATCGTGCCGAGTGGCAGGGGATCTCGTCGTGATCGCCTGGGTCGTAGCCGAAGGCCACGTGGCGGACACATCGGTACTCACTGGGGCCAAGGCCGATGCAGGCGCCATCTCCGCATTCATCGTGGTCCCAGCATTCGCCGCCCGCTGGGAAGCATTCTGTGGCGAAGACATTCGTCGGCTCTGTTCCTCGCAACAAGGATCCCGGAGGGCATCCATGAGCATCGTAGAATTCCTCTGGCGGCAACGCCTCGCAGCGCCCGTCGACGCACTCCAGGTTGTCCGCGCAATCGACTGTCGCAGTAGGAATCGACGCTCTACGCGCGGGCTCACCGCGACACGTCTCTCCTACGGATTGAAATCGAACGCAGGAACCCGCCTCGCACGCAGATTCGTCGCGGCAGCGCTCGACCGATCCGCACCGCTCTCCGGCGAGAGCATCGGCACGCAAGAACTCACCGATGCCGCCTTCGAAGCGAGCGCAATTCAGCGCGAACGCGAGCAACCGCGACAGCTCCGGCTCGCCGACCACGACAACCGGCCCGTGGATGTTGTTGCGCCACCAAATCCGAAAATCCCGCAGCGTGTCCTGCTCGCACGTCGTCGCACCCGCGCGCTCTTCTTCCGGTGCAAAGCGCGACGGATACTCCGTGCACCCGCACTCGTTGCGACGTCGATTGCAGATGGCTGGAATCAGAATCGCGGCGAGCTCCGCTTCGGCGCCTTCCATCGCAACGCCTGCATCGAACGGAGTGCCGAAGCCCGCGTCGGGCGGCATCGCAAGCCGTGCGCGCGGAGGCTCGCTCCACGAGAACGCAGGTAGCTCCGCGACGGAGATGGTCTCCACGTCATGCACTTGATGCACGAACGCGTCGTGATGTTGACCGAGCCACCACGCGACGAAGACAAGCGCTGCGGTGAACAGCGCTGTGGCCCCAAGGACGCGTACTTCGGTCGGCACACAAGGACGTTAGGACGAACTCATCGCCCCGTCATCAGATGCCTGCCCGTGACGAGCTGCAAGAAGCCCATCCCTGCGAGCACGACCAAGAAGAGAATCGCGAACCAGTAGAGCGCGCCGAAGAAGTAGCCGAGTACCGCGATGACGATGGAGCCAAGCGTGCACGTGAGCATCACGCCGAGTCCGGCGAGGCGCGCGTAGCGCCGGAGATGCCCCGGGATGGGTTGCCTCTGCGCACGAAGCGCACGCTGCGCGTTGGCCTCCTCGATCACCCTGTCGCGGAAGCTCATTTCACCCTCTTCTTCGCCTCGGCCTTCGCCGCGCGCGGCCTGTAGTAATCGCAGAGCTGACAGCCGCATGTCTTCGACTTCCACATCGCCTTGAAGCGCGCCTGGTTGGCCTCGCGCAACGCGCCCCAATCCTGCTGCGGCAAACCCTCATCGGTGGAGAGACTCAACCTGCCTCTAAAGTGGCCAATCACGTAGAGCGTCTTGCCGATCTCCACGAGCGGTCGGTCATTGTGGTTCAACGCATGGACGAGGCTGCGCGCGGGCTCGACCCGCCACCGCGGATGCTGCCTGTGGATGAGTTCCGCATGGATGATGGCCGCGCCGACTTCCACGAAGTGCAGGCTCGCTGCAGCCGACATGGCGGAGCCGCCGTGATCGCGAAAGGCGAAGTGAAACGCACCGTCTTGATAGCGCCATTCATCGTCGGCGAAGCCATCCGAGGCCGCGCTCTGGAAGTAGTCTGCGAAGACTTGCTTGTACGCCGCACGCGTGAGGCGATTGCAAACGATCGTGCGGATGTCGCGATAGAGCCGCGCTTGAAAGTCGCGCTCAGTGAGCTCGGGAATCCAAGACGCAGCGGGTGTGGGATGCGCGGCGATGCGGATGAACGTGCCCATGGTGCTCGGCAAGTGTTCGCCTCACATCGACGCACGTCGATGCCGTGATTCGGACCGCGTCCGGTTACGAGAGCGGCATCACGGCGCGCGACGGAACCGATACGTCGGCCAAATCGTCTGACCGGGGATGTCTCTCAGCTCGAAGCGGACGGTCAGCACCTCACCCTCCATGCCCCACGAGAACGCGGCCGAGGCGCCCGAGGTGCAGAGCGGCATCGCAGTGACGGGCGAGGTCATGCCATCGAAGGCGATGCGGAAGCTCTGTCGCGCGGGCATACCAAAGCGCATCCCTGCGCCGAGAATCACCACGGCATCGGTCGACGCATCGAAGACAAGCTCTCCACCACCCGTGAGCACCTGCGCGCGTGAGAGCGTGTAGCTCGAAGCGAAGTCGATGCTTCCAACCGGCGTCTCGCCGCCTGTGCCGAACACCTCAAGCGAGTCGAGCAGCCAGCGTCCGTCGGGCACGGCGCCTTGAGCGAGCACAGGTGGCTCAGTCGTCTGCGTCCAGGGTCCGCGCACGAGCGGCGCATCGATCGACGTCCCGCTCGGCAAACACATGCCAGGCACATACGCGATATCGGTCGGCCT
>JBILQT010000046.1:0-33959 GCA_044373065.1 Sandaracinaceae bacterium | reverse complement strand
TCGTCGCTTCATCCGACGACATCATCGCTTCATCCGACGACATCGTCGCTTCATCCGACGACATCGTCGCTTCATCCGACCACGTCGTCCCGGGAGCAGAACCAACCTCCTTCGCCAGCCCTTAGTGCACCCACCCGCCCCGCAGCTCGCCTGCGAGCGCGAACGCGGCAACGCGCGGTGGCGCTGTCCTTCCGCACCCCAGCCTTTGCGCCGTCATGGTTGACGTCTGGAAGTACCCAGAACGCAACGAGCTGAGTGCATGGCCCTCGCGCGAAAGAACGCCAACCGAGCGCCAACGCGGCGTTCAGCATGTTTGGTCTCCTTCTCCGACCTGAAGAGTTCCATCCGACGACATCGTCGCTCCATCCGACGACATCGTCGCTTCGCCTCTGTGCCCACCCCGCACACCGTGAAGCTCCTTCACGCAAACCACGCTCGCTTCCCGCAGAAAGCCGCGTTCATCGCTGGGCACGCGCACTGCAGTGTCACCTCGCATGGGAAGCAGAATCGCCTCGTGTCTCGTCCTCGCATTGCTCTACTCAGCGTGCGGTCCACGCACACGACGGGAGCCCGACGCTGGCTGGGACGCGCAGAACGACACGCCATCCACGACCGCAACGCACCACACGACTTGCCCTGCTTGGACGGGCTTCGCGTACACGCCGATCGACACCGGCCTCGACGAGAGCACGGCGCTCGACGCACTCACGCCCGCGCAGGTCGATGCCGCCTGCCAAGTCGTGCTTGAGCGCATGCGGCCGCTCTCCACCGAGAACGTCTGCAGCATGCTCGCCACACCGTGGTTGGGAGCCTGCCAGAGCGCCTACGATCGCTGCATCGAACGACCCCCGAGCGTCATCTGCGGCCCGACCACCGACTATCCAAGGAGCGACAATCCGTGCGCAGGCCTCACCGTCGGCGCGTTCGAGGACTTCATCGCGCACTGGACGGAGTACGCCGCCCGCACACTTCCGGGCAGCTACTGCACAGAGCCGAGCAGCCATGGCTGGTGGAACGGCGGAGGCCTCCCCATCGAAAGCAACTTCTGCGTGGCTCCAGAGGAAACCGAGGGTGAGTACGCGATGTTCCGCTGCATCTGGGGAACGCGTCTTGTGCCCACCGCAGTCGAGTAATCACCCAGCGCTCACCCGCGCCACGACACCGCTCGCACACGCCACAAAGAAGCCCGCATCCCAATGGAGCGCTTCCACCGCGGCGCCGAACTCGGCGACGTGAAGCACGGAGCCATCCGCCACTTGATGCACAAGCACGCGCCCATCGCGCGCACCCGTGACGAGCCACTTTCCATCGCTCGACCAGACCATTGTGGTGATGGATGCAGCGTGGCCGTGGAGCTGAATCGGAGACGTCCCCTCGGGGCCCTTCTCGAAATCCCAGAGCACCGCTTCCTTGCCCGCAGCGGTGCCGAGAAGGTCTCCCTTGGGCGACCACGCGAGCACCTTGGGCTTGCTTGGATAGCCGCCCATCTGCGAGTCCTGGCCGCTCGGAAGTCGCCAGAAATGCACGGCGTTGTCCTGACATCCGGCAGCGACCACCGCGCCATTCGGACGCCAGGCAAGCGAGACGATCGAGCTCGACCAGGGGAGCGTCTGTGGCGCCGCATCGTCTTCGAGGGACCACACATCGACGCCGCCGAAGTAGCCCGCCGCAGCCTTCGAACCATCGTGTGAGAGTGCGAGCGCACCGACCGTGCTTGGATGCGGGCCGAGCGTCTCGTACTGCGCTGCTCGTTCACCTTCCGGTGAAGCCCCTGTCTGTTCAATGCGCGCGAGGAACTTCCCGTGCGCTGCGAGGAGCGTTGGGTTCGTCACGCGCGCCTCGCCCAGGCGCTTCTGCCAGCGAACATCGGTGACCCAGCCGCGACCGAGGGAGAGCTCGCGATCGAAGGCGCCCGTCTCCTTGTCGAAGACGCGCACGAGGCCCTCCATGCCGCCCGTTGCGATCTGCTCTGCGACATCCACACAGAGCGCGCCTGCCGCGTGTGCTTCCACGTCGAAGCGCTTTGTCCCATCGCGTGCATCGAGACGCAGGAGGCGCCCCTCGCCAGTGAGCACCACAAGAGAGTGCGGGCCGCAGGGTTGAAGCGCGACGGGGTTGCCACCGGCATCCACACGCCACGCTTCTTTCCATGTTGGCGCTGCGCCTCCGAAGAGGCCGCCGAGCTTCGACCAGAGGCTCATCGCACTCAGTCGACGAGGCAGCTCAAGAAGCCGCGCGTGAGCTCGGCACGGTCGAGGTTCTTGCCGATGAAGACGATCTGACTGACGCGCGTTTCATTGGGCTCCCAGGCCCTGTCTTCGGTGCCATCGAGGAGCATGTGCACGCCCTGAAAGACGTAGCGCTTGGGGCGACCATGGATGCTGAGGATGCCCTTGAGGCGGTAGAGGTCGGGGCCGCGCGTCTGCTGGATGTCGCCGATCCACTCGTTGAGCTTCTTCAAGTCGAAGCTCTTCTGGCTCGTGAGGCCGACCGACTTCACTTCCTCCTCGTGCACATGGCCCTCGGCCCAGGCGCGCTCAAGCGCAGGACGAAGCGCATCCCCCTTCACGCTGAGCTGCACACCGAGTTCCTCGGGCGCGTGCTGAAGGAAGAGTGCGTAGAGGCCCTTCTCGGGCACGTCGAGTGTGAACGTCGTCGTCTCGCCTTCGAGGGCGACCTTCGCGTGCTTGCGCACCGGGATGCGCTTGCCACCCGAGGCGCTCGCTGCCTGATCCTTGCGACGAAGCTGCTGCACCTCAACGACGGGCGCGGCCTCCTCGGCGAAGAGACGCACGGCCTCTTCGGCAACGCCGCGAAGGGCTGCATCGTCGGCGGTCGCGATGGGCAAGAGGCAGAGCTCCATCTCATGCGAGTGCGCGTGGTCGTGATGGTGCGCATGCGACTCGTGGCCGCAGGCGTGCCCCTCACCGAGTGAGAGCGTGACCTCGCCCTTGTCGAAGGCGTACACGCCGCTCCACTCGAAGGGATACTCAGGTGAGAGGAAGGTCGGGCGAATCGTGACGGCACGATCGAGATCAAAGCCGCCCATGTCGAGCAAGGCTGCGATCGGCACATCGGCCTTCACGGCGCGCTGCAGACGCGCGAGCGAGTTGATGTTGCGCACGCGCTGCTCGACCTGCGCGAGCTCTTCTTTGCTGACGAGGTCGACCTTGTTCAGCACGACCATGTCGGCGAAGGCGATCTGCTCGCGACACTCGCTCGACGTGTCGACATGCAAGAGGACGTGCTTGGCATCGACGACGGTCACGATGCCATCGAGCTGGAACTGCTCGCGCATCTCGTCATCCATGAAGAAGGTCTGCGCGACGGGGCCTGGGTCTGCGAGGCCGGTCGTCTCGACGAGGATGTGATCGAACTTGTCGCGACGCTTGAGCAGGTTGCCAAGGATGCGGATCAGGTCGCCACGCACGGTGCAGCAGATGCAGCCGTTGTTCATCTCAAAGACTTCTTCGTCGGCTTGGACGACGAGGCCTTGGTCGATGCCGATCTCGCCGAACTCGTTCTCGATCACGGCGATGCGCTTGCCGTGCTTCTCGGTGAGGATGCGGTTGAGCAGGGTGGTCTTTCCTGCGCCGAGGAAGCCAGTGAGCACGGTGACGGGGATGCGCTTGGTCATGGTGGGCGCGAGCATGGCTGACCTCGCGATTGCGCGCACCTAGCCGCGCGTTGGGGCCATGTACACGCACATGAACGGGGACCAAGACAGCGCTCGATCGTTGCCTCTAAGCTCCTCCCCGACGCATGGCCAAACCTTCCGCACGCACGCCCGACGCGCCCGCAACGCCTGCTGCACGCGTGAGCGTGATGCCCGCGGATAGCAGCCGTGATCGTGTGCTCGATGCGATGCTGAACGTCGCCTCGCATGATGAGTTTCAGAAGAACCGCCGCTGGACTTCCGTCGCCTACAGCATCGCCGCGATCCTCGTCCCGCTCTTCTCTGCCGCAGACTTTCTCTTTCACGCCGTCGACCCGACGTGGAACCTTGAGACGATTCTCGCCATCCGCTTGGCCGTCACGCCGGTGTTGATGATCGGAGCCCTGCGCTTGCGTGGCCAGCACACAAGCACGCGCGAAGTGAACGTTTGGATCGCGATGGCGCCTACGCTGCTCACCACGGGCATGGCGTTCTCGGTGATGGCAACGGGCATGCTCGAGAGCCCCTACGTGCCTGGCCTCTTGCTCGTGGCCTGTGGCTACGCGTTCGTGCCGCAGCACTACAAGCGCGCCATCGCGACAGGCATCTACGCGACGCTCATCTTCCCCGCGCTCTACGTCGCTTGGGCGTTCTACGCGCAGCGCACCGAGGCGATGTTTGCCCCGCGCGAGATCGTTCGCCTCGGTACAGCCGTTGCCATCCACGGCACCACGGTCGCTGTGCTCATCTTGGCCGCGCATTGGCTCTGGGCCTTGCAGCGCAAGGTCTTTGAGTCGCGCACGATCGGTCGCTACAAGGTGCAAGAGCGCATCGGGCGCGGCGGCATGGGTGAGGTGTGGCGTGCTTGGGATCAAACGCTCAAGCGCGAGGTCGCGCTCAAGGTGCTGCGCACCGACAGGCAGGACCCGATCGCCGTTGCACGCTTCGAGCGCGAGGTGCGCGCGACGACTGAGCTCACGCATCCCAACACCGTGCGCGTCTTTGACTTCGGCGCGACCGATGACGGCATCTCGTACTACGCGATGGAGCTGCTTCGTGGCGAGCCGCTCTCGTCCGTGATGCAGCGTGAGCGCAAGCTCGACCCGGCCCGCGCGACGTGGTTCTCATTGCAAGTCGCGCGCGCCCTCGCCGAAGCGCATGCCCGCGGCATCGTGCATCGCGACATCAAGCCGGAGAACATCTTCATCACGCATGCGGGTGATGAAGGCGATCACGCCAAGGTGCTCGACTTCGGCATCGCCCACATGATGAGCGGCATGGAAGGTGGGCTCACCGAGACGGGCATCGTGGGCACGCCGCAATACATCGCGCCTGAGCTCTTGCTGGGCGAGAAGGCGCGCTCGACCGCCGATGTCTATGCGCTTGGCGTCGTGCTCTTTCAGATGCTCACCGGCGAGTCGCCCTTCGCCGCGGAGGATGGCCGCGCCCTCTTGCTCGCACGCATCGCGATGGATCCGCGCGCCGTGCGTGACTTCGCCCCCGAGGTGCCAGAGCCCTTGGCCGAGGTGGTGCGTGTCGCCCTCGCGCGCGCCCCCGAGGAGCGCTTCGCACACGGACGCGCATTGGCCGATGCGCTGAAGGCGACGGGCCTGACCGACGGCTACCTGCCCGCCATCGCGGCAGCGACCCCGAACGCGATCCCGCGCGCGTTCGCCTGACGCGGGCCACGATCCCTCGAGGTGCGTCGACGATTGGAAGCTGTGCGGAGCACCGTGCGCCTCGAAGTACTCCGTTGCAGTGGGCGTGGCTGCGGCAGTGGAGCTCCTGAACACAATGATGGGCGTAGGGTCGAGGAGCTGTGCGCTGGGAGGAACACCCGTCCCACGCGAGCGACACATCGCAATGCCGGCCGCGTTGCCTGCGGGCGCTTCGCAAGGTTTCGCCCTGGCACAGTTCACGCTTTGGGGCCTCCCATGGCATTTCCCGTCCGGTCCGTCCTCTGCTCCTTGGCCCTGCTCGGCTGCGCTTCGAGCAACGAACGCGTTGACGCCGGAGCCGACGCCTCCCGAGGGGATACCCAAGTCCGCGAAGATGCGCCCTGGGACACCTCCGGACGTATAGGACCCGACGCAACATTGGACGCGTGGGCACCTTCGCCAGGGACGGACGCAGGTCGTGACGCTGGCAGCGACAGCGGGACCCTCGAGAGGGCGGATGCGTTCATGATCGGCGCCTGCGGAACCGAGGAAGAAGCCGCCGAGATTGCGCTGACGAACGCCGCGCGCGCCGAAGCGGGCCTTTCTCCACTGCGATGCGACCCTGCGGTCGGCCTGGTCGCGCGGGCCCACAGCCAAGACATGTGCACCCGCATGTACTTCAGCCACCGAAGTCCTGACGGAATGGGACCCACGGCAAGGCTCGCGGCGATGAGTGTCCTTCACCGAGTGTCTGGAGAGAACATCGCTCAGGGCCAGCAGACACCCGAGGAGGCGCACGCGGCCTGGATAGGCAGTCCGGGACATCGCACCCACATCGAGAGCACTGTGTTTGGGCGCATCGGCGTGGGGTACGTCAGCTGCAGAGGCCTCCACTATTGGACA
The DNA here is from genome assembly GCA_044373065.1 of Sandaracinaceae bacterium. GTDB lineage: Bacteria > Myxococcota_A > Polyangia > Polyangiales > Sandaracinaceae > JAFLCL01. The sequence continues at coordinate 27,743 of JBILQT010000046.1, read as the reverse complement.
CAACTTTTCGTCGATGGTGACGTCCCGCTCTGATCCCGTTTTCAACAGCATTTTCGACAACCCACGGAGAGCGGATTGCGTGCACGCTTGGTCGCATGCGACGCCCCCGCCTCTCCGCACCGACCCTTACCCTCGCTGCCTCGACCTTCACCCTCGCTCTTGGCGGCTGCGATGGTGAGCTGATGAATGCCGGCGACGACGATGCGAACATCGCCTCGATCGATGTGGCGCTGCCCGATGCCGCGCTGCCCGATGCGCCCGGCCTCGACGCCCCGTTCCCGGATGCGCGCATCGCGCCCACGCCCGATGCCTTCCGCTTCGATACGCCTTCCGAGATGCGCCTCGCCGCAGGCGTCTCCATCGAGGGCCTCGCACTCTTCCAGGGGGTGAGGGTTGAGCTGGCCACCGGAGGCGCGGTCTCTTCCGCCCGCAACGCACCCGTGGTCGCCTCACGCAACGCTATCGTGCGCGCCTACCTCACGGCCACCACGTACCCCCGCAGCGTGCAAGGCGAGCTTGAGGTGCGAGACGGAGCGCGCGTCGTGGGCGTCCACACCGCAACCGTCACGTTGTCTGCGGCATCCAGTGACGCGAATGCCTCGAGCGTGCTGGCCTTCGATGTCCCCGCGAGCGAGCTGACGCCCACTTCCAGCATCGCGGTGCGCCTCGTCGACCCAGCCGGCGAGAGCCCCGGCGGCACGCATCCAGCGCGTCTTCCACGCGACGGCAGTGCCCTTCCCTTGCAGGCTCAAGACGACGCGCGCGGCCTTCACCTGGTGCTCGTCCCCTTCCGCTGGGATAGCGATGGCTCGCAGCGCTTGCCCGATGTCTCGGAGGCCTGGCAGGCCCGCGTGCGCGCGCTCCTGACCTCGCTCTATCCCATCGTGGATCTGCAGATCGATGTGCATGCACCTGTGCCCTGGCGCGGTGGATTGACCTGGGGAGGCAGCGTCGACTTTGGCGCGATCAACTCCGAGCTCATCGACCTGCGCGCGGCCGACGGTGCCTCACCGCGCGCCTACTACTACGGCGTCGTCGCACCCGCGGCGACCTTCTCGGCGTACTGCGGAAGGTCCTGCGTCACGGGCCAGAGCTACGTCGCCGACAGCCCCGGCGATGCCAGCTTCCGCGTCGGGAGCGGCGCAGCGTTCGGCACCGAGAATTCCGCAGGCACCCTCGCGCATGAGATTGGCCATCAATACGGCCGCTACCACGCGCCCTGCAGCACGAGCGGCGCCGATCGCGACTACCCCTATCGTGGTGGCGACATCGGTGTCTGGGGCCTTGATCAGCGCACACGCACCTTCCTCGCGCCCGGCGAGACGACCGACTTCATGGGCTACTGCGACCCGCAGTGGATCAGCGACTACACCTGGTCGGCCATCTTCGATCGCACCCTCGCCGTGAGTGCCCTCCCCCTCTCCGCAGCCCCCGCGCCCGCGCTCCTGGTGCGCCTCGTGGAGGGCCGCGCGATCGTGGTCGGCACGCGCACGCTGCCAGCGCCACACACGCATCAGACGACGCCCTTCGCTTACGTCAACGCAGCCGGAGACACGCTCCTCCGTGGCGATGCGCCGACCGTGTTGCAGTCGCACACCACCGAGCGCCTTGTGGTGATGCCTGCCGCACCGGAGGGAGCTGTGCGCGTCTCGTTGGATGGCATCGACGTCGCGTTCTGAGCCGCAACACCGCACCGAGAGGAAGCGACCTCCTCGCCTCCTCTCGGTCCCGGCACGCCTCACATGCAGTCGATGGTTCGACCCGCCCCACCTGAGCTGCAGCCGCGCGCGCCGCTTGCGCAGGGGCCAATCCCAGCGCTGTAGAAGCAGGTGTCGCAGTCCGCGGGCGGGCGTCCGTTGCACGTTGCAGGTGGGTCCCAGCAGCGCGGGTTCACGCCACCGCGATCACGCACGCAGTACTGCTGCCCCGTGCAGCGGCTGCAGGGGTTTGGGTTGGGCGCGTAGGCATCGACTTGGCTCATGCCTCCGTCGGGCATGGCGGCGTCCGCTGCGGGCGCATTGAGGCAGGACTCGGCGCTCGTGCATGACGCTGCGCTGGCGATGCAGCGCTTGGTCTCATCCGAGAGGGACGCACACGCGGTGCCGCATTGGGGTGCGGCCATGCCGCAGCGCGAGGCGAGGTTCGAGCACACCGCATCGCATGTGGGCACGCTTGCGCTGGGTGACTCACCGCCACATCCAAACAACATCCAAGCAAGGGAAAACAAAAAAAGCTTCTTCACGGAACCTCCTGAATGCGCGCCGACCTGGCGAGCACACATGCAGGTACGGCCTCGTGAGGAAGAGCTTCACCACGTGAATCGGACGCTGTCCGACAGGGTGTCCGAGAAGGCGCTCAGGCCTTCTTGATTGCGGCTTCCACTTCGTCGCGCAGCGAGGCGAGTGGCTCAAGCTTGGGCGCAGCCTTCAGGGCCGCACGCGCACCCTTCGCATCGCCCTCCTTCGCGAGCTTGAGCGCACGCAAGAGCGAGACTTCCGGCTCTCCAGCTTGCTCGGCCAGCGCGAGCCACTCGCTCACGTGATCGCCCGGAAGGCCCGAGCGCAGCGTCGCGTGCGCAAGGCGTGCATGCACGTGCGGAAGCGTGCCTCCGCGCTCAAGCAACCTCTGCAGCGAGACGACGGCTTCCACATCGTCCTTCGTCTCGTAGGCCGCGTGCGCATAGCCCGCGAGCACCGAGAGCGGAGGCTCGGCCGACCACCCGCGCATCGCAGCCTCGTAGTGCCTCTTCGCCGCCGCAGCATCCTTCGCCTCAAGCGCGATCATCCCGCGACGCGCATCGACCTCGGCGGGCGCATCAAGGAGGCGAAAGAGATGCGCCGCATCGAAGCGAGCTCTCAACATCGCAGCCGTGGCCTTGCCCGAGGCACGCATCCTCAGCGTGTCCTGATCGAAGGCCTCGCGTGAGCGCCGTACATAGTGGGGAGCCGCCAAGTAGAGCGCGATGAAGGCCAATGCGACTGCGGCGACGATGGGGAAGCTCAGGTGCGCGCCGTAGAGCAGCGAGGCCGAGACGACCACGGAGACGGGCACCAGGAGATGGTGTCTTCCGTCAGGGATGGGCCTACTCACGACATCGCGCTTCATGGATCGCGCACCGTACTCCGGCGGAACTGACTTTGCGGCGCTCGTGCTCTCGCTCATGGGCTGCCGACACACAGCGCGCGGGAAAGTTCCGCTCGGTGTGCATACCTCTACGGGATCAGCACGAGCTTGCCCGTTGTCTTGCCCGACTCGATGTCGCGGTGGGCCTGCGCGGCCTCGGCGAGTGGGTACGTCGTCGCCGGAGGTGGCTTGAAGGTGCCTTCGCGGAGCGCGCGCTCGAGCTCCTTCATGCCGTCTTCCAGGATGTCGTGTCGATCGAAGAGGTAGCTCAGGTTGAAGGCCAGCACGCTGCGGCTCGCGTTGACCATGTCGAGCGGGTTGAACGAGGGCGTGCGCACGTAGTCGGCGGCGAGCTTGAGGTAGTTGGGCCTCCCGCCGACCTTCGGCATCATCGCCGCAAAGCCATAGACCACAAGGCGTCCGAGCGGGCGAAGGTGGCTATAGCTCTGCTTCAAGGTCGAGACGCCGTTGGCATCGAGCACGAGGTCGTAGCCCTTGGGAGCTATCGACTCGGCCTTCCTCCAGAGGTCGTCCTTGGACTTGTCGATCACGTGGTCCGCGCCCATCTGCTTGGCGAGCGCGACCTTGTGCGAGGAGCCCACCACACCCGTCACGATGCAGCCCATCTCCTTGGCCATCTGCACGAGGCTTGAGCCCACGCCGCCCGAGGCCGAGTGCACAAGCACGTGGTCGCCTCTGCGTGGATTGGTCAGCGTGTGAAGTGCGACGAAGGAGGTGAAGTAGATGGCGGGCAAGGACGCTGCAGCGACGAAGTCGAGCCCCTCCGGCATGCGGAAGACTTGGTGCTCGGCCACATGCAGCAGCGACGTGTAGCCACCAAAGCGCGTCACCGCGAAGACGCGATCGCCAGCCTTGTACGCCTCCACCTTGGCGCCCACCGCGAGCACCTCACCGGCCACCTCAAAGCCCGGCGTGATCGGCCAGCCGACATACTCCTTCGCCGATGCGTAGAGCCCCATCCGCACGATGACATCGGCGTAATTCACACCGATGGCGCGGACGCTGATCGCGACCTCGTTCGGTCCGAGCGCAGGCACGTCATGCTGCTCGAGCTTCAACTCTTGGTACGAGCCTGCGCGGTGGACGACGATGCGTGATGCGGTGGACATGGGCGGAATGCTCGCCCGGTTCCGCCTCCCTGTGCTTGGCATTTCGGCGGATCAGAGGATGCGCCGGAGGTAGGGCGCCATGCCGCGCGCCTTGTCCCAATCACGCGGGTAGCCAAGGGAGACTTCCTCGAAGCGTGTGCCGTCGATGATGTCCGTGGCGCGCACATGGATATGCCCGGACACGACGACCGCCGCGTTGAAGCGCGTATGCCAGTCGCGTGTCTTTTCCGTTCCGCACCAAGGCGAATAGCGCGCGACGCGACCCAGCCGCACGAGCTCTCTGCGCATCGGCCAATGGTTCAACACCACGAGGCGATGTGTCTTGGCGGCCTCCATCAACCGCGCCTCACTCAAGCGCAGGCGTGCCTCGCACCAGGCCTCGCGCGAGGGGTACGGGTCGGGATGCAAGAGGGCCTCATCGCTCGCCATGATGCCGCCCGCCTCGGCCCAGGCACGCGCCTCGGAGGGGCTCATCCCGTCGGGCGCGAAGGAGTAGTCGTAGAGCAAGAAGAGGGGCGCGATCATCACGGGCCACAGAGCGCCCTCGTGTGGCAAGTGCGCATTCGGCCAGACGACGAACGCATCCTCGGGCGTGTGCACACCGAAGCTTCGGCAGAGCGCGATCATCCGCTCGTAGCGCGCGACGCCACGCTCGGTGTCTCCGTGGCGCACGACCGTCCAGAGGTCGTGGTTGCCGGGGATCCAGAAGAGCTTCTTCCAACGCGGCGCGAGCAAGGCCAGCACGCGCTCCAGCTGCGCGATGCTCTCGGTGATGTCGCCACCGAGAATGAGCGCGTCGTTTGGATGCGGCGCGAGCTGCTCAAGCGCCTCCCAGTTCGACGCGTGATGTAGGTGAAGATCAGAGATGGCGAAGAGGCGCGGGGTCGTCACAAGGCGCCTATGCCACTTGGCGCGCCTGCGACAATCCAGAGCGCGCAGTGCCCTATTCGCAAAGGCAGACACTTCGTGCCTATCCTCGGACGATGCGTACCTCTCTTCTTCTCATGGCCGCTCTTGGTCTCGTCTCACTCTCAGCCTGCGAACCCCGCCGTCGCATGACGGATGCAGGTGTTCACACCGACACACCTGGTGGCGGCGGACGCTGCGGGGTTGGCGTCACGAGCTACTGCGCGGGCGACATCAACGTGGCGTGCAATGCCGATGGCTCGGAGGGCGGACGCGAGGATTGTTCTGCAGTCGGCGCCTCGTGCGCACCTGGGCTTGGTTGCCGCGTCTGTGTCCCCTCGCGCGCGATGTGTGATGGCAACGACTCGATGCGCTGCCGTGCGGACGGAAGCGGCTACGACCTGGTCGCGACCTGCGATGTCGCTGCTGGCGAGGCCTGCATTGCATCGACTGGCCTCTGCAACTCTCCGTGCGCCGCGGCCGAGGCTTCGAACTCTTACATCGGCTGCGAGTACTGGCCCGTCCCAACGACGAATGCCGTCTCGCGCGATGACTTCGCGTTCGCCGTGGTCGTCTCGAACCCAGGCGCAACCCCCGCCACGATTCGCGTGACGCGTGGTGCCGCCGATGTCGCCACCGCGACCGTGGCACCTGGTGCAGTGCAGACGATTCCGCTTCCGTGGATCGACGCGCTTCAGCGCGGTGCGGGTGCAGCAGCTTCGTCGTTGGTGCGCGGTGGTGCCTACCGCCTGCGCTCGAACACGCCGGTCACCGTCTACCAGTTCAGCCCCATCGACTTCCGCGTGGGTCACGACTGCGCGAACGAAGACCCATCCACGGCAGAGGGCAACGACAACCAGTGCTTCTCGTTCACCAACGACGCCTCGCTCTTGCTCCCGACGCACGTCCTGACGGGCAACTACCTCGCGCTCACGCAGCCCTCGAACCAGTTTGAGATCACGCAGTTCGACTTCTTCGGTGAGACGACGGACACCACGCAGGCGCCAGGCTTCCTCACGCTCGTGGGCGTGGATGCGACGCCTGTCTCGGTGCAGGTCACGTTCTCGAGTGCGGTGCTGGCCTCCGCCGATGGCTCGGTGCGCGCGTTCCGCTCCGGCGAGGTGGGCACCTTCTCGCTCGGCCAGGGCGATGTGCTTCAGCTGCTCTCGGCCTTCCCGACGGGTTGCACGCCAAGCGCGCCCAACGATGAGATTCGCGATGCATTCGGCGGCGTCCAGGCACGCGTGCGCTACTGCGATACCTCGGCATTCGACCTCACCGGTACGGAGGTGCGCGCAACGGGTCGACTCGCCGTGATCGCAGGCCACGAGTGCGCGTTTGTCCCCACGAATCGCTGGGCCTGCGACCACCTCGAAGAGGCGATGTTCCCGCTTGAGACCTGGGGCAACGAGGCCATCGTGAGCATCACGCAGCCGCGCGAGAGCGAGCCCAACCTCGTGCGCATCGTGTCGAGCCATGACGACAACACGATCACCTTCGACCCGCCGAGTGCGCATGGCCCGGTCACGCTCGCACGCGGTCAGATGGTGCAGTTCGAGTCGCAGCAGAGCTTCCGTGCTTCGGGTACGGATGCCTTCGCGACGGCTCAGTTTCTTGTGGGTCAGAACTACGAGGGCTTGGAGATGGCCACCGACTTGGGCGACCCCTCGCTCTCCCTCGCGATTCCCACTGCACAGTTCCGCTCCGAGTATTCGTTCCTCGCGCCGACCACCTACACCGAGAGCTTCGTGAACGTGACGGCTCCAGCGGGCGCCTCCGTGATGCTCGACGGACGCGCAGTGAGTGGCTTCACGCCGGTGGGCTCGACGGGCTTTGGCGTGGCGCGCGTTTCCATCCCCGGCGGTGCGCACTCGATGACGGGCAACCAGCCCTTTGGCATCGTCGTGTACGGGTTCGGCAACTACACGAGCTACATGTATCCGGGTGGGCTGGATCTCGAGGCGATCGACATTCCCTTTTGATGCGGTGTTAGCTGCAGCGCTGACGCGCTGCGGTTAGGGGCCGCTTCGCTTCCCCTAACAACCCCTTCCGCTGGGAGATTCGTCGCTTCGCTCCTCACTCCACACGCGGGATCTCTCGGGAAGCTGCGCTTCCCTGCCGATGGGCACCCCTTGGCTCTTGTGGGCTCTTCGCTGCGCGAAGTCGCTTTCGGGGTCGAGCGGGTGCCTTTCGCTTTTGTTGTGTTGGGGCTCTTCGCTTCGCGAAGTCGCTTTTTGGGGCGCGCTTTTCGATGGAGTCGGCTTGCTGGACGCAGCTAGCCTTGCGCCATGAAGACTTCGCGCATCGCTCTCGGGACTCTGCTCGCCAGCAGCTTGCTTGGGTGTCCGCAACCGACTGAAGTCGTCGACGCGGGCGCGCCCGATGCGCCTCTGGAGAGCGATGCGCCCGATGCGTTTGCGCCCGATGCGCCGCGCGTTTGCACCGTGACGGTCGAGGAGGAGCCGCTTCGTCCAGACCCTCCGCGTCACACGCCACGCTGGGCGTTCACGCCTTGGATCTCGAAGGACATCTCGACACGCGATGACTCGTTCGACTTCATCCGCGGCTTTCGTGAGCGCGACATCCCGGTGGGCGTGCTCGTGCTCGATTCACCCTGGGATACCTCCTACACGAACTTCGAGCCGGACCCAGCGCGCTATCCCGACTTCACCGACATGGTCGCGCGCATGCACGCAGACGATGTTCGCGTGGTGCTCTGGGTGACCCAGATGACGAACGAGCGCAGCTTCGATTTCGAGATGGGCGGGACCACCTACGTCGGCCCTGCCCGAACCTTCGTGGAGGGGCGCGCTTGCAACTTCTTCGTCGAGGGAGGGCGCACGACGACCTGGTGGAAGGGCTCGGGCGCAGCCGTTGATTTCTTCAACCCGAGGGCACGCGCTTGGTGGCATGCGCAGCAGAACTATCTGCTCACCGAGGCTGGCATCGATGGATGGAAGCTCGACTTCGGTGACAGCTATCTGCGCGCCGAGGCCGATGACGGCATGGTGCAAACGGCCGAGGGGATGACGCCCTTCCAGCGCTACTCCGAGGAGTACTACCGCGACTACCTCGCATACGGCGTGGCCACGCGAGGCCGTGACTTCCTCACGATGGTGCGCCCCTACGATGACTCCTACGACCGCCGCGGGCGCTTTCATGCGCGCCCCGAGCACGCGCCGGTGGGCTGGGTTGGAGACAACCGACGCGACTGGGTCGGGCTCATCGATGCACTCGATCACATTCACCGCTCGGCGGCCGCGGGCTACGTCGTGGTGGGCGCGGACTTGGGCGGCTATCTCGATCGCGATGATCAAAACTTGATCACAGTCATCCCCTTCGACGTCGAGGCCTTTCAACGCTGGACATCCCAAGCGGCGATGACGCCCTTCATGCAGCTGCATGGTCGCGGCAACCTCGCCCCGTGGACGGTTCCGGGCACTGCGGCCGAGCAGGCCGAGACTGTGCGCGTCTATCGCTATTGGGCCTGGCTGCACCAGGCGATGGTGCCCTTCTGGTACTCGCTCACGGAGGAGGCGTATGCGACCTCCACGCCCGGTTCACTGCAGAGCATCCTGCATCCGGTCGGGGCCGAGGCGACTTGGCCGGGCGACTATCGCTACGTGATTGGCGAGCACTTTCTCGTCGCGCCACTCATCGCCGCAGGCGGTCGACGCGATGTCGCTTTGCCCGCAGGCGCGCGCTACTTCGATTGGTGGAATCCAGCAGGCAATGCCCTCGAAGGCGGCACGACGATCACCAACTACGACTCCACCGATCGACTGCACCTGCCGCTCTTCGTACGCGAGGGCGCGATCGTCCCGATGGACATTCAGAACGACGTGACGGGCCTTGGAAGCGCGGCGAGCGCCGGGCATCTGAGCGTGCTTGTGTGGCCTGCGACCGCGCCCTCGACCTTCCGTCTTCGCGAGGGTGAGACAGACGCCATCACGACGATCAGCACGTCGCGCTCCGCCACCGAGACGCAGGTCTCGTTTGCACCCGCACATGCATCGCTGGTGCTCCGACTGCGCATGGAGACAGCACCGACACAGGTGCGCGCCGATGCACGCGTGCTGCCCTCTGCAAGCTCTCGCGCGGCCCTTGATGCGCTCGACGAGGGCTACTTCTTCGACGCGGCGAATCGCTTGCTGTGGGTCCGAACGGCGGCTGCGGCGAGCACGGTGCGCGCAACGTTCGATTGAGCGGTCAACCCTCGCGGTGCTTGGACGCGTCGAGCTCTTCACTCACGCGTCGGAGCCAGCGCGCAAAGACATCGGGGTCGGGCAGCTTGCGCAGCTCAACCTCGATGAGCGCACCCTTGGCGGTCGCAACGAGCATGCGCGCGGAGACGAACGCCGACTCATCGACGAGGCTCTTGGCGAGGTGCGTGACCCATGCGGCCTCGCGGCTTGCCAGCGTCCGCGTGTCCTTCGAGAAGGTGCTGCGCAGCCAGCCTGCGAGCCGCGCGAAGCTGTCGTCGACCTCCTCAAGCGGGGCACCGTCGCGGTCCTCTGTCCGAAGCCGAAGAAGGTGTGTTGGCTCTTTGCCCTCACGCACGCTGAGCTCGATGCGCTGGCGTTCCTTCACCAGGTCGAGGGCTACGCGCTTGTCGAGCTTCTCGATGTGTTGGCCTTCCATCCCGCGGTAGCCCTCGCCAAGAAAGACGCGTGAGGTCGCGCCCAGGAACTCGCGGGCATCGGCTTCGTAGTGCTCAAGGAGCAGTGATCTCGGCGCCAACACGCGGAGCGGGCTACGCACCAGGCCTCCGCCGTCGAGGGCCGCGCGGACAACGTGAATCGTTGCGCCGCCATCGGCATCCGGCTCGGTACTGAAGAGCTCCACCTTCTTCTGCCGGTACGCGACGTGCGGCTGCGCCCTGATGCCGCCGAGCTGAAACTCACGCCGCGCATCCTTGACGCGAAAGCCAACGACGACGCCCATATTGGAATCGTATCCAAATATGCGAAAGCCATCCTCGACCCAGAGCACCTGAAGGCTCGTCATCTTCAGCTGCGTGTCCTCGATCAGCATCGCAAGGCGGCCCGTCATGCGGCCTTGGCCATCAAGCATCGTGGTGTCGATGCGATGGCCGCTCAGCGAGAGCACCGCGAGGCAGCCCTTGCTGCCTGCCACATCCATCGCGACATCGAGGGCAGGCTCATGCAGCTCGTGGTTCACCGTCTCGAGGCGCTCGCCCTCACGTCGCGCGATCACAAGCTCACGCTCTCCGGGGCGGATCATCGCGATGAGTGGCTTGCCCAAGAACGCACCGAGGGCGACGTGCGGTGTGGCGCCTATCTGCGTGATCCAGCGCTCCTTCTCGAGCGTGGGCTCGCCGCGCGAGGAGATGCTGCCCACACGCACGCCATCGGGGTCTGCCAGCGCGAAGATGCAGCCGTCTCCCTCCGTGCTCATCACCAGCGAGCGTGTCGGTGCAGCGATGCGCTCTCGGTCGCGCAGCAAGCGCAGCGGAGCCTCGCTCGTGGGCGCGATGCCCTCGCTCGTGAGGCCCGCAACGTAGACGCCCTCATCATCGTGAAAGAGGCAGCGCAGCACCTGGCCGGTCATGAACATCTGCGGCGCGTCGCTCCAGGCGATGTGCCCTGGGCCGCCGAGGAAGAGGCTGGTGTCGTCGTCCTTCGAGTAGCCGCGCTGCAGGAGCGCCACGGCAGGCCCGTGTGGCCCGCGCCAGCCGATCGCGGTCGTCTTCCCGTAGGGCGTGCTGGATGCCGTGGCCGTCTGTCTCATCCGATGTCGTCCTCACCAATCTTGCCCGCGCGAATCTTCGCGATGAGCGCGTTGGTCGAGGCGTCATGGGCAAGGGCACCGGTGCTCTCGATGTCGCGCAGCACCGTCTTGGCGAGCTGCTTCCCGAGCTCGACGCCCCACTGATCGAAGCTGTTCACATTCCAGATCCAGCCCTGCACAAAGATGCGGTGCTCGTAGAGCGCGAGCAGGGCGCCGAGGGTGCGCGGGTCGAGCACGTCCATGAGGATGACGTTGCTTGGGCGATTGCCTGGAAAGACTTTGTGGGCCTCAAGGCGCGCGATCTCCGCCGCGGATTTCCCTTCCTTCGCAAGCTCTTCACGCACTTGCGCAAGGCTCTTTCCGACCATCAACGCCTCGCTCTGCGCGACGAGGTTCGAGAGCAGCATCGCGTGATGACGCCCATCGCCGGGCGTGTAGTGCGAGCGCAGTGGCGCGATGAAATCGACGGGCACAAGGCGCGTGCCCTGGTGGATGAGTTGATAGAAGGCGTGCTGCCCGTTCGTGCCCGGCTCACCCCAGACGATGGGCCCCGTCTCGTAGCCAACGGCCTCACCCTCGCGCGTCACGCGCTTGCCATTCGACTCCATGTCGCCCTGCTGAAGCCATGCGGCGAAGCGATGGAGCGACTGATCGTAGGGCAGCACCGCGAACGAGTGCGCGTTGAGAAAGTCTGTGTACCAGAGGCCGAGCAGCGCGAGCGTGACGGGCAGGTTCTCCTCGATCGGTGCCTCGCGAAAGTGCACATCCATCGCGTGCGCGCCCTCGAGCAGGGCCGCGAAATGGTCGTAGCCAACGGCGAGCGCGATGGAGAAACCAATCGCACTCCAGAGCGAGTAGCGGCCGCCAACCCAATCCCAGAAGGCGAGCATGTTCGTGGTGTCGATGCCGAAGGCCGCGACCTCCTTCGCATTCGTCGACATCGCGATGAAGTGCTTGGGCACGGCCTCTTGGCCGAGCTGGCTTGTCAGCCACGTGCGCGCTGACATCGCATTGGCGAGCGTCTCCTGCGTGGTGAAGGTCTTGCTCGCGACAAGGAAGAGCGTGGTCTTCGGGTCGAGGGCTTTGAGCGTGCGGCCAAGGTGCGCGCCATCGACATTCGAGACGAAGTGCGGACGAAGCGGGCCCCAATAGGGTTCGAGGGCCTCGCAGACCATGAGCGGACCAAGGTCCGAACCTCCGATACCGATGTTGACGACGTCGGTGATGCGCTCGCCGGTGTGGCCTCGCCAACGCCCATCGCGAATGCGCTCAGAGAGGTCTCGCATCTGCGCGCGCACACGCTCCACCTCGGGCATCACATCGACGCCACCCTCGAAGATTTGTGCGCTCTTGGGTGCCCGTAATGCCGTGTGGAGGACGGCGCGGCCCTCGGTGAGGTTCACCTTCTCGCCGCTGAACATCGCGCGGATGCCGCCCTCAAGATTGCGCTCTTTCGCGAGTGCTCGGAGCACCTGCATCGTCTCGTCGGTGACGAGGTTCTTGCTCGTATCGACAGAGAGCCCAGCGACCTGCTGCGTGTAGCGCTGCGTGCGTGAGGCATCGCTTGCGAGCAGGTCGCGCATCGAGGGAAGGCTCTGCGCAAGGCGTGTGAGTTCGAGGAAGGCGGGGCTTTCAGTGAGGCTCATGGGCGCGAGGATCGCCCTCTGCGCATGCCGGTTCAATCACGATCATGTCGGTCGATCGGCGCGGAGTTCGACGAGGTCGCAGTCGATGTGGCTGACCCAATGCGTCAGCGCGCGCGAGGGCCGATTGGTACCTAAGAACAGCACTCCAGTGAGCTTTTTCGGCCAAAGTGGCACACAGCGCGACGGCTTTTATGCTCCAAAACGACTGATTGGTACTGAACCGGAGCACTTCAGCGCTCCCGAAGAGACTGATTGGTACTGAACTTGAGCGCTTAAGTGCCTCGAAGAGACTGATTGGTACTGAACTTGAGCGCTTAAGTGCCCCGAAGAGACTGATTGGTACCTAAGGCGACCCCCTGCGTGATGCCTACACCCGCTCCGCGAGCTTGATGCCGACGCCACCTGTGCTCGCGCAGAGCGCCTCGTACTCAGCGCGTGCATTCACATCCGGCGCGCCGCGTCGCACCGCACGCAAGAGGCGGTTCTTTGCCGAGTGCTCTGTCGGGACGAACTCAAGCGCCCAGGTCTCGTAGCCGCGCGCACGCAGGAGCAGCATGCGCATCGTGTCGGTCGTGAGTGCGCCGAGCTCTCTTCGAAGGTGCGGGCTTGTCTGCATCGCGCGCATCGCATGCGAGTGCTCGGCCTGGCTTGCCCACGCGGCGGCAAGCTCTGCCTGACAGCACGGCGCGACGGCCAAGAGATGCGCGCCGAGGTCGCAGCCGAGCACGATCGCATCGTCGGTTGCGGTGTCGCAGGCATGCAGCGCAACGAGCACATCGATGCGCTCAAGCGGGGCGCCGAAGGCATGCCTCCAGGCCTCGCTCACATCGGTCGCGGCAAGGTTTGCGGCGTGATGCTTCACCTGCGTCTCGAGCCCCGCGATGCGCGTGCGCAGCCGGCTCGCCTCCATCAAAGCCTCATTGCGATCGACGCCGAGCACCTCGACCTGCGTGCTCAGGCGATGCTGAAAGCTCCATGCGAGAAGGAGCGTCAGATACGAGCGACCACAGGCGGCATCGATGATGCGGATCGTGCGCCCCTCGGCCGCGAGGTCGCGCATCGAGGGCATGATCATCGCGACCATGTGGTTGATCTGAAAGAACTTGCGGCGCTCCTTCGGAGGCATCGAGGCATCGCGATGAAGGATGCCGAGCGCACGCAACAGAAGGGGCGCTTCATGCGGCGTCACAGCGAGCGTCTTGCCGCGCACAAGGTCGTCCACGCGGGCCTCTGTCCAGTACTTCGCGGCGCGTTCCGTGAAGGCCTCCGACCAACCTGCCTCGCGCGCTTCCAGTGCTTCTTCCGATGTCATCGCGGCGGGCTTCGCATGTTGCTCGCATGCATGCACCTACCCGCGAAGGAGGACACACCGGGCCTCAAGGTGCTTCGCAGAGGCCGCGTGTTGATCGACAATGCGGGCATGGCGACCCGTCACCTTGCTGCGTTCGCATTCGCGATGTTCTCCGTGCTTGCTGCCCCGCGGATCACGCAGGCCCAAGTGCGTCGCCAGCCCTACACCGAGCTTCGCTACCAGAGCTCGACAGCAGCGCGCCTGAACCCACTTGGCCTCTTCTCGTTCTTCGAGATGGGCCCGCGCTACCGCCTCTACCGAAGCCCGCAGGATGCCTTCATGGCGAACTTCGTCGGCTTTGGATTCCTCGGCGGCTTGAGCCCCGCGTTCGGTCGCGTGGGCCTCTACGCCGAGGTGCAGCCGCTCAGCCTGCTGCGGCTCTGGGCGAGCTACGAGCTCGTGGGCTACTTCGGCTCATTCAACAACCTCGCGAGCTTCCCGAGCGCGAGCGCCGACATCACCGAGCGAAACCTACGCGAGCGCGGCGCAGCAGGTACTCCGCCCTACAACACGATGGGCGGTGAGTTTCGTGCGGGTGCCAATGCGCAAGTGAAGCTCGGCCCCATTGCCCTCCGGGACACGCTTCGCTTCACGCACTCGAGCCTTAACGTGCGCTCGGGAGACCGCGTCTTCTACGACCCCGTCACCGACATCCTCGTGCCCAACGATGGTTGGGTCGTGACCAACGACGTCGACCTCTTGGCCCTCGTCGAGGAGATTCGCTTCGCCGTCGGCGCGCGATGGTCGTACGCACACGGCTTCTTCGACCAAGGTCACTACAACCCTGGCGAGCTCGCGGGGCCCGTGCCCGACAACGACATTCATCGCCTGGGCCTCCTTGCCTCCTACACCTTCGAGGACAACGGAGGCGCGCGCTTTGACAGGCCAACGCTGAGCCTCCTTGTGCAGTGGCATCTGCTTCACCGTACGCGCACCGGGCAGGAGATCGACACGGCCATCCCTTACACGGGCATCGCATTTCAGTTCTTCGGAGACCTCCTCGCGGATCACTGACGAAGCGGGATGGCGTAGGGTCGCGCCATGGCTCTTCGATACGAACGCACCCTCGCCCTCGCCTCTCTCCTCCTCAGCCTCGTTGGCTGCGATGCCCCTGCCAGCACGGCATGCACCTCGATGCGCGATTGCACAGGCGCGCTTCAGTGCAGAGATGGACGCTGCGTGGCCCCGGACGACGCCGGGCGCGCAGCCGATGCGGCCGTGCTCGGAGACACGTTCAGTGCTGTCGATGCAGCGCGTCCCTGTGGCGGTGCGTGTGTGGCCGGGCAGGCCTGCGTCAGCGACGCGTGTGTGAGTGATTGCAACCTCCCGGAGGCCATCCCCTGCGAGGTGCCTCGCGTCTGCGGGCCAACCTCAGGCCGCTGTGTGATGCCCGGTGAAGAGTGCACACCGAGCGGCGAGTTCGTCCCTTGCGGCATCGGCGAGTTCCCACCCCTGTGCGGACCCGGAGCGCGCTGCGTGGCCGACCGCTGCGTCGCTGCGCCCGAGTGCACCGAGGTGGTGTGCAATGCCGTCGGCGTGTGTCTCGGCGTGGGCTGCACCGGCAGCGGCATGGGGTCGGGCGTGGTCCGCGGGGTGACGCTGAACCCAGTCGCAGACACCACCGCGAGCGGCACAGTCACCGCGACCGCATCGATCATGGGCGAGGCGCTCTGTGGCCTGACCGCAACCTTCGAGTTGAGGCGCGAGATCTCGCTCATCACAACGGCGTTCAACGAGGACACCGTCTGGGAGATCAACCTCGGCACAGGCGCACGCAGCGCCTACGCAACCGGCCTTGGCTCCATCTCCGGCATCGCGAACGACGCACGCGGCAACCTCTACGTGGTCAACGCTGGCTGCGAGGTTGGGCGCATCGCAGGCGCGCCGGGCGCACGTACCTTCGAGTCCATCGGACGCGCCCCGGGCAGCTGCTCACGCATGACCATCGGCCCCGACGGTGCGCTCTACGCCGCAGGCGGGCTCTCGGTGAATCGCATCGATCCCTTCACCGGGACGACCGAGCCCTTCACCACACTCACCGCTGCCACGACCCTCTGCGGAAGCGCCTTCTTGACGGGCCTCACCTTCGATGGCGCAGGCGCGCTCTACCTCGCCGAGCACTGGCCCAACGTCTACCGCGTCAGCCCGGATGGCACGCAGAGCCTCTTCGCCGATGCACCGCTCGGTGGGCTCACCTGCAGCGATGTGCCCTGGAATGAAGGGCTCACCTTCGGCCCGGACGCGCGCCTCTACGTCGGCGTCTTTCCCTCGAACAACCAAGCCGGGATGATCTGGAGCGGCGCGGAGACGGGCGGCACGGGCACACGTCTTCTTGGCTTGAGTGAGCTGCGCACGGCCGTTCCGGCAACGACCTACGCGGGCATCCACGGCGTGAGCTTTGGCCTCGACGGGACGCTCTACTTCACCAACCAAAACACCTCCGGCCCCACCCGTGAGGCGCTCGGACAGGTCTTCGCACGCGCGCCCTCGGGCGAGCTGCGCCTGCTCGCGAGCGGCCTGAACTTCGACTGGCCCCGCGGCTACGACGGAGACCTCGTCGTCAACACCGAGATCGTCTCCGAGACGACCGTACCCATCGACGGCTCGGGCCGTGCCACCGCAATGCTGACCGCGCCCTCCACGCCCGGCCCCTTCTCCGTGCGCGTGCTCGTGACCGACCCGATGTCAGGCCGCATCGTCGCCGCGTCGCGTGCGGCGCGTGTGCGTTGAGTTGGCGACCGCCAGCGCCCGCGATACGAACCTCTATTCTTCGCCCAAGGCGCCCCGTACACTTCGGGTCGCAACGATGTCTGCACCCCCGTGCAGGCCTCCCTTTCAGGGAATGTTCCGTTTCCGGGGCCGCACACCGGCCCCACCGAGAGCCTCATGGCACGCATTTGCCAACGCTGTCAGCACCCCAACGAAGACCACGCCAAGTTCTGCTTGAGCTGCGGCGCCATGCTCGAGGTCGAGGCTGTGGATGCCGCCGATCCGCTCATCGGCAAGATCATCGAGGGGCGCTACCGCGTCACGCGCCTGCTCGGCGAGGGCGGCATGGGCCGCGTCTACGAGGCTGAGCAGAAGATGGGTGCAACGACGCGCAAGGTCGCGATCAAGACGTTGCACACCGAGTTCTCGAAGGACCCGCAGATCGTCGCGCGCTTCAACCGCGAGTGCGAAACGGTCGTCGAGCTCTCGCACCCGAACACGATTCAGTTCTTCGACTTCGGCACCCTGCACGAGGACGGCTCCCTCTTCATCGCGATGGAGTTCATCCAAGGCCGCGCACTCTCGGCCGAGCTCGAGAAGGGCCCGATGGAGCCCGCGCGCATCGACAAGGTGCTCATCCAGGTCTGCGGCTCACTCAACGAGGCGCATCAGCGCGGCATCGTCCATCGCGACTTGAAGCCGGACAACATCCTCCTCACCGATCGCGGCGGCCAGAACGACTTCGTGAAGGTGCTCGACTTCGGCATCGCGAAGAAGGACGACGCGGAGGACCCCTCGAAGGCCAAGCTCACCAAGCAAGGCATGGTGCTCGGCACGCCGCCCTACATGAGCCCCGAGCAATTCTCCGGGAAGGCGCTCGATGCGCGCTCGGACATCTACTCGATGGGCATCGTGGCCTACGAGATGGTCACCGGCGTCCTGCCCTTCGATGCGAAGACCCCCTGGGAGTGGGCGACCAAGCACCTCACCGCGCAGCCGATGGCCTTCGAGGCACATCAGCGCACGCCGGTGTTGGGCGAGCGCCTGGCGGGCATCCCGCAGGCGAAGAAGGACGCGATCATGCGCGCCCTCTCGAAGGCGCCCGAGCAGCGTCAGCAGACGATCGTGCAGTTCATGCAGGAGGTCACGGGCCAGGCCGATGCGCAGCAGGCTTGGACGAATGCGACCTCTGGCGGCAACAACCTGCAGCAGCCCTACAACACGCCGCCTCCGCAGCAGCAGTCGCAGCCCTCGTTCGGCACAGCGAATCCTTCGGTGCCCTACCAGCACACGGCGCCGCTCCCCGCGGGCATGGGCGCAGGTGGCTATCCCTCGCAGGTCGGCAATCAGGGCTACGGGCAGCAGGCTGGCTACGGCTCGCAGCAGGGCATGAACCCGATGCAGGGGCAGGCGCAGGGCAACACCGGCTTTGGCGCTCCATCACCCTACGGACAGGGCCTGACCAGCGCCGGACAGCCGACGCCCGCGCCCGTGGCAGCAAGCTCCGGGGGCGGTGCGCTGAAGTTCATCGTCGCGGGTGTGCTCGCACTCTGCGTCTTCAGCGGCCTTGCGATCGGCGGCACCATCTACGCCTTCAGCAGCGATGACCCGGTCACGCCCGAGCCGACACCGCCGGGCGTCAACACACCACCGATCGGCCCTGTCATGCGCCCCGTCGAGCACACGCAGGTGCCGACGACGCCGACCACGCCCGTCACGCCAACGACACCCGTCACGCCAACGACGCCCGTCACGCCAGCGACGCCCGTCACGCCGACGACGCCCGTCACGCCAACCACGCCCGTCACGCCAACCACGCCGGAGACACCGACGACGCCGACCACGCCAACACGCCCGCGCGTCTCGGCCGCGGATGAGGCGCAGGCGCGCTTGCTGGTGGCGAATGGTCGCGGCGCGTTGCAGCGCTCGGACTACGCGGGTGCGATCGGCAGCCTGCGTGAAGTGCAGCGCCTCACGGGGCGTTCGTCACCGCAGGCACGTGAGCTTCGCGAGGCGATCAGCCAGCGCGGTCAGAACGAGGTCGGCGGCTTCCTCGCACGCGGTCGTTGCCCCGATGCGCAGCGTCTCTACACGCAGCTCGCCTCGGTCGGCGCCGAGCGTGGCGCAGGCAGTCAGTTCCGCGACCCGCGCTATTGCCCCGTGCCGCGCTGAAATCGAATTGCGATGGCGACGAGGGACAGACTATCGTCCACAGACATGACGAAGCTCGTTTCCCGTTCCTCGCTCGCGACCTCGCTCGTTCTCGCCATCTCGCTCGCGCTTAGCGGTTGCGGCGGCGGCGGCGGCGGTCGCGCCAACGTGACGCCCGGTGTGATGCCTGCCTCGCAGTCGTTCACGGGCGTCTACCATTCGCCGCAGTACGGTGAGATGCAGGTCGTGCAGACCGGCAACCAGGTCGTCGGCGAGTACGTGCAGGACGAACGCCGTGGCCAGATCCAGGGCACCATCACGGGCGACCTGATGCGCTTTGAGTGGTCCGAGCGCCGCGAGCTCGTGCAGGGCCGTCCGAACCTCACGCGCGGCCGCGGCTACTTCCGCTTCGTCGCGCACGAGGACGGCGACTTCTACCTCATCGGCGAGTGGGGCCACGACCAGAACGAGACCGGCGGCGGCCCCTGGCGCGCGGTGCGTGACCGTCGTCGTCGCCCCAGCCTCTCCACAGACAGCCACGGCACCACGACGGGCGGCGCGACCGAGGAAGAGAACCAGGGCGACAGCCTCGATGCGCCTGGTGGCTCGGGTTCGTCGTCGAGCAACGACCTCGGCGACCTCTAGTCACTAACGCTGTAAGGGGCGCGTGATGCAAGCTGGCTTTGACGTCGCGCGCTTCCTCAAAGAGCGAGAGAAGATTTGGCACGAGCTGGAGGGCTTGCTCGGCCAGGTTGAGCGCAAGGGCACCGGGGATCTGGGCATCGAGGGGGCGAGGCGCTTTGCAAAGCTCTATCGGCAAGTCTCCGCCGACCTGATTCGTGCGCGCACCGAGTCGATCGATGCCTCGCTCCAGGACTACCTCAACAACCTCGTGGCGCGGGCCTACGCGCACGTCTATGCGGGCACCTCTGCCGGCACGGCGGGCCGTCGCCTCAGCGACCTCTGGCGCTTCTTCGCGCTCGAGTTTCCCGCGCTGATTCGCAGCGAGTGGCGCGTCGTCTTCCTCTCGGCCGCGCTCTTCCTCGGCGGCGGTGTGGTCGGTGCCGCAGGCATGGCCTTCGACCCAAACGCGGCGGCCGTGCTCGTGCCCGAGCAACACCAGGCCACGACGCCCACCGAGCGCATCGAGGAAGAAGAATCCGGCGACGGGCATTCGTCCTCCGAGGCCGCGGCGTTCTCGTCGTTTCTCTTCACGCACAACATCCAAGTCTCCTTCTTGGTGTTCGCGCTCGGCCTCACGCTCGGCATCGGGACAACGGGCCTGATGTTCTACAACGGCGTGCCCCTCGGCGCGCTCGCCTGGCAGTACCACGCAGCCGGACACGGCCTCTTCTTCTGGGCCTGGATCCTCCCGCACGGCATCCCCGAGATCACCGAGATTGTCATCGCGGGTGCAGCGGGCTTGATCCTCGCGCGCGGCCTCCTGCGGCCCGGACGAAGGTCGCGTCGTGAGGCGCTCGTGCACGAGGCGAAGATTGCGACGCGCATGGTCGTCGGCGGCATGCCGGTGCTCGTGCTCGCGGGCCTCATCGAGGGCTCGATCAGCCAGATGCACGCGCCGGTGATGCCCTACTGGGTGAAGCTCATCTTCGCCGCCATCGTGGGCACCGCGCTCTACAGCTGGCTTCTGACGGCGGGCCGCCACCTTCCGCCGAAGGACACCGCGGATGCGTGAGCTCTTCATCATCCGCACGCCGGAGAATGTCGCCTTCGAGTACGAGCTGGCCGGCATCGCCGCACGCGCCGTCGCCTGGTCGGTCGACATCTGCATCATCGCCACGCTGATTGTGATCAGCTCGCTGGCGTTCTCGATGGCGAGCCTCGGCGTCGGATCGCTGGGTCAGGCGCTCCAGTTCATCGCGATGTTCCTGATTCAGTGGTGGTACGGGGCGATCAGCGAGTGGGTGTTCAACGGACGCACCATCGGCAAGATGGTCGTGGGCTTGCGCGTCGTCGGGGATCGCGGCCTCCGCATCACGTTCCTTCAGTCGGCGATTCGCAACCTCATCCGCACCGCAGACTTCCTCCCCTTCCTCTACGCCGTCGGCGGCCTCACGGCGCTGCTCGACCCCTACGGTCGGCGCCTGGGTGACCTCGCGGCGGGGACGATCGTGGTGGTGGAGCGCAAGACGGCGCGCCCCTCGGCGGTGCTTCCGGAGTCGGAGCGCCACAACAGCTTCGCAACAGACCCTGCGGTGGGGCTCGCGGCACGTCGCATCACGCCGCCCGAGCGCGAGGTGCTCATCGCGCTCAGCCTGCGCCGTGAGGAGTTGCCGCTCCGTGTGCGCCACGAGCTCTTCGAGCGGCTCGCGGATCATCTGAGCAAGCGCCTGGGCGTCGAGCGGCCTTCGTTCTTCTCGCCGGAGAAGTTCGTGGTGCAGCTGGCGGCGATTGTGCTGCGGCAGAGTGAGGCGAAGGGGTTGAAGGGGCGTACGGCTTCGCCTTTTTGACGGGTTGGGCGGGATGGGCCGGTGAAACCAACAAAGCTTCGAAGCTTGGTCCTCTTTGTCGGCCTAGCCCTGGGCTGCCAACGCGATCCACGTGGGGTGGTTCGAACTCGCGTGCCTGTTCGACTTCACGCCACAGTGGACTCGTGCGGAATGACAACTTTCCCCCAGCCACCCGAACACGAAGGCGACGATGGCATCGTTCCCCGGGGCAGGACGCTTGTCGTGCTCGACCAGGCCTACGCGACTGAGAGCGCCTGCCTTGAGGTGGAGTACCAGGGCCGAAGAGGTTTTCTCGTGAACGACCCGGTGACTGTTGACTACAAGCCGAATGGGGACCTTTGAGGCGCACTGGTTCAAGCGCGATTGCGCTCTGCGCGCGTTCGCAGGTGAGCAGCAGTTGGCTGTACCCCGCTTTGGCGCTGGGTCGACGTTCTCGCGTGCGAGCGTCAGCGTCTTCTCGCTCGGTGATGTTCTGGGTGGTTCCGCAGGTGGGCGTGGGTGACGCGAAGGGTTGGTGGTTCGCGCCTCGCGAGCCACCACCAGGATCACGGGTTGGCCGCTGTGAAGATGCGGATGTCATCCAAGGCGTCCTGCATGTTCCCGACCGTCCGGACATCGCTTCGGAGATTCAGCAAGAGAGGGAGGAGTCGCTCTGTGTCGAGCGCGCGATGGATGCGCGCGACATGGCCAACGCAGGTGGCTGCAACGCCTCGGATCCAAGGGTCTGGCGATTGAAGCTGACTCGCGAGAACCGATTCAACGAACCCTCGGTCGGGGTCGTGAAAGGCGAGCTGAACCAGAGCTTTCGAGATCACTTCCGGATCACCCGACGCAAGGGCACGTTGGGCGTCCTCCCGCGCGAGACGATCGATGGGTGTGTAGTTCATTCGGCAACGTCCTTCGCATCCGCTGTTCGCTCGTCCCGCCAACAGCGCTCTGGCTTGGTGTGACGTTCTCTCGGCGCGCCTGGACGAGTCAACCGCGCGTGGGCGCCTCGCATTCGAGCGTCGGTGACGCGAAGGGTTGGTGTTTTGCGCCTCGTGAGCCGCACGTCGTGTTGATGCCCAGGCATGCTTCTCCGATGGAAGCGACAACCTCATCCATCTCCGCGCGCGCCGCGCGTCGTCGCGAGATGGACCGCACCCACATCGCGAAGTACTTCGCCTTCGAGGCGCCTCCACCGAGCCAAGGTGACCTCGTCGTGGAGCTGCCCGCGGACATCGCCAGCCGAGCCGCGCTCTACCGCGAGCTTGTTCAAGGCCTGCGCTTTCCGGGCCACCTCAACTTCGACTGGTGCACGCTCAGCGACTGCCTCAACGACTTCGCATGGCTGACGGAACGCCGCGTCGTGCTGAAGCACAAGGCGCTTCCGAAGCTCTCGGAGTTGGAGCTGTGGACGTACCTCGACATCCTCGCCGAGGCGGTCGTCTCATGGGGACTGGAGGAGGCGCATGAGCTTGTCGTCGTCTTCCCAGAGTCCGCGCGCGCGACGCTTGAGAACGTCGCGATGCTCAGCCTCTTCGTGGACGAGAGCGAGGGAGAAGACGTCTTTGAAGAAGTCCTCGTGCGTCGGCACGCGGCCGAGCGCTTCGAGTTCCTCAGCTCACCAGACCTCCTTCTTGGCGTGGCCGCGGGAGACGTGATCGAGCTGCTCCCGAAGGGCCGCTTTCGCGTCGTCACGCATGGCGGAAACGTATGCGTACAGAGCTACCTCGGCGCGCAAGCGCAAGACCTTGAGCCCGACCTCCATGCGCGCCTCCATGCGATCGGTGGCAGAGTCGACGGTCGCTCGCCTGGTGTGCTCGTAGGAACGATTCCCCTCGTGCCCACAGGCTTTGCGGCGATCGAGCGTGTGATGGAGAGCTTCGTGAAGGACCATCCACCTGCGACGTGGGCCTACGGCAACGTCCACGAGGACGAAGACGGCAACGTCCCGCTGGCGTGGTGGCCGCCGCTCGTGAAAGAGCGTCGCGTACGGAGAACGAAATGAGCGCTGTCACTGAGTTCTTCGAAGCCATCGAAGCGCGCTTCAAGCGGGACTGGGAGATCACCGATCCACTCGAACTTCTGCTCTGGGACCCAGCGCGCGACCTGTTTCGAGACGGCGAGCGTGTCTACCGCCCAGGACTCAACGGGCCCGACGTGCTGGCACATTTGGAAACGTTGCCCTTTGGGAGCGCGGGCACGGAGTCATATCGAGAGTTGCTCGAATACGGCTCATGTGGACGGCTCGGCTGCGCAGACTTTGTGCTCACGGATACGCCTTCGTTCGACGCGTGGACGCGCGCAGTGAGACTCGGCGCGGAGCTTCTCGACGGGGCCACGCTCCTGCCAATCGGGTCCGACGAGAACGCCTCACTCATCTGCCTTCACCGCGTTGGCGAGGGCCCGCCGGTCATCTCGTTGGAGGACGAAGGACGTCTCTACGTCGGCCTCTTCAGCTCCTTCGAGGCCATGCTCAACGTGCTCGCAGAGATGGTCCGCTCGGATGTGATTCTGTACGTCGAGCGCGGATGTAGACCGACGCCCGAACAGCGCGCGTTGGCGGCGCGCCTGTGTGCGATGGACCCATCGGGCTTTGGGGCGGTTGGATGGCCGCAGTACTTCGAGAGCTTTGCTGGCGGCATCTGGGGCGAGTGAGTTCGTTGACTGAACCGTACACGGCGTTGGCGCTGGGTCGGCGCCCTGGTGGCGCGAAGGGCTGGTTCTGGTGCGCCACGCGAGCCGCACGCCTCGCGCTCTTGATCCGCATCCATTCTCACGCGCACTCCTCGCGCTCCTGGCGAAGGTCTCTATTCGAGCCCTGTGACTTGGACGTGAATGGGGCTGGGGCCCCATCACGGAACCGCGAAGCGGGGGTGAGACTAGGAGCGAAGCGACGAAGGTGAACCCCGATGGGAGGTGAGACGCGTAGCGAAGCGAAGCGGCGAGGAGGGGCGCAGCCCCTCCTGGGCTAACAACAGCCGTATGTTTTGTCGGAGACGCCTCAACGCCCACAAGCAAGAACCTCTGCGCGCACTCCTGGTTGATAGGCGAGCTGAACATGACGTGTTGGTGAGCGCGCATGGCTCGGGCACACTGAGACCATGACCGCTGCAGTGAAGCTCGCGACCTACGACGACCTCCTGGCGCTCTCCGAAGACGTGCGCGCGGAGGTCATCATGGGGTCCCTCCAACTCCTCCCGTCATCGAGCCCCAACCATTCGCGCATCCAACGTGCGCTGTCGCGATTCCTCGGTGGCCCCTTCGACGACGACGATGGCTTCGGCGGGCCAGGCGGCTGGTGGATCTTCGTCGAGACCGACGTGCAGCTCTCGCGTCACAACATCGTGCGCCCCGACATGACGGGCCTACGTCGCGCACGCTTGCCCGACCCAAGCCCGCGCCCGATTCGCATTGCGCCGGATTGGGTCTGCGAGGTGCTCTCGCCTTCGAACCAGAGACATGACCGCATCACCAAGCGTCGTCTCTACGCGGAGCACGGGGTCGCGTTCTACTGGATCATCGACCCGGTGGAGAGGACGCTCGAGGCGCTCGAGTTGAAGGAGGGCCGCTGGGTGGAGCTAGGGATGTTTGGCGACGATGAGTCGCCCTCGGTCGCGCCCTTCGAGGCGATTGAGTTGCCGATTGGGAGGCTGTTTCTGCCGAAGGGCGAGGCTGCGACTGAGTGATGTTCTCGCGGGCGAGCGTGATCGTGTTCTCGCGCGGTGGCGTTCTGGGTGGTTCCGCACGCGAGCGTGGGTGACGCCAAGGGTTGGTGTTTCGCGCCTCGCGAGCCGCACGTCTTGCGCTCTTGATCCGCATCCATTCTCGCGCGCACTCCGCGCGACGCTTGGCGAAGGTCTCTAAGTGAGCCCAGTGACTTCACGCCCAGGGGTTGGGGCCCCTGGTGCGGAACCGCGAAGCGGGGGTGAGACTAGGAGCGAAGCGACGAAGGCGAACCCCGATGGGAGGTGAGACGCGTAGCGAAGCGAAGCGGCGAGGAGGGGCGCAGCCCCTCCTGGCTAACAAACAGCCGTATGTTTTGTCGGGGACGTCAGGGCGCAGCGAGCGAGGACTGCTGCGCGCACTCCTGATCGCGACCAACTCAAAAGGTCGAAGCGACCGCCCGCAAGAGCGCCGATGCCCACACCAAGTCGTACGTGATCGGCTCCTTCTCGCCGCGCGCAACGGCTTCGATCTGCGCCCAGTCGTCGTAGAGCGAGCCCAGCGTGTGACCGGTCGGTGGCGTGCCATCACCGACTTCATGCAGGACCTCTTGCGGGATGAACCAGTAGAGGTCTTGGTCGACGTCGACGGTGCTTCCGCGGAGCTGCTCGACTTCGTCGAGGGTCTTGTTGATGGCGGCTCGGAGGAGAGCGAGGTTGATCTTCAGCGGGGCGTGGTCGGGCATGGTGCGTTCACGTTTGCATGCCCTGCCGCACGGTCGCGCGGATCTGCTCAGCCGCCAGGGCGGGTGCCCGCGTGCATGAGGGTCACGAACGAAAGCCGGGCCTCGTCATCGAACTCCATGTGCAGCGCGCAGATGCCGAGCCGGAAGACCGCCCAATGCGGAACGGCCGCGCCGAGGATCTTGTTGAAGTCTCCCCCGCCCCGCGCCACCGCACTCCCAAGCCGATGTTCGACCGTCGCTCGTAGGTCACCAAACACCAAGCCTTCGGGGAAGGGCTCTGCGAAGCCTTGATAGCCATCTCGTCCGTCGGGATAGAAGTGGACCGCGTCCGCCACTAGACTCGCGCCTGCTCGCCGGAGTTCCTTCGGAAGAAGCGAGACGTGGATGAAGTGAATCGAATACCCCAAGCGCGAGAACGCCAGGGTAGCGACCCTCCTGCCCATCGCCTTGGCGAACTTCGCCTTTGCGCCGACCCGCGCCTCGATCACTTCCATGTCGCGCAGCGCGGAAACGTCGTCGACCATCACAGCCCAGGTGCTCGTCACGTTGACCTCCGCGTCAGGCTTCAGACGACTCCAGTATCTGCCGAGTCATCGCATCGCACACCTCCCCGTAGCGGAGCAGTTGACTGAACGCCGCGTTGGCGCTGGGTCGGCGCTCTTGCGCGCGAGCGTCAGCGTCTTCTCGCTCGGGGGCGTTCTGGGTGGTTCCGCACGTGAGCGTTGGTGACGCGAAGGGTTGGTTCTTTCGCGCCCCGCGAGACGCACGTATCGCGCTCTTGATCCGCATCCATTCTCGCGCGCCCTTCGCGCGACTCTTGGCGAAGATTTTCTAATCGAGCCCTGTGACTTGGACGCGCTGGGGCTGGGGCCCCAGCGTGGAACGCGGTAGCCGTGGGTGAGGGACTCGCGCTGCGCGAGTTCCGAACCCCGGGATGGGGGTGAGACGCGTAGCGAAGCGAAGCGTCGAGGGGGCCGCCCAGGCCCCCTGGCTAAAAACAGCCGTATGTTTTGTCGGGGACGTCACAACGCAGCGAGCGAGAACCTCAGCGCGCGCTTCGAGATGAAGCCCTCTCTCAGCCGACGTCATCGCGACGCCTCGCTCTCAAAGATCGGCACCTCTTCCCCGGTATCGCTATCGCGCAGCATCAAACATTTGTCGGCGACGCGCGCGCACTGCCAGATGGTTGTCGCTGCCGATCGCCTCGTCGCCAGAAGGCCCGGAAGGCTGCGAGACACCTTGAGAACTTCGGACGCTGTGAGGTCGAGCGCGAGCGTCTCTCGAAGGTGCATCAGCGTGCTGATCGCCTCGGGCGGTCGACTCAAATAGATGTCTACGAAGCGCTCCTCTTGATGCACCCGTCCATCCGACATTCCGGCTTCCACCCAGCTCATCAGGTTCGGAGCGAGGACGCGCCCGTAGGCGGGTGTCATTGAACCGGCATCGACGATGAGCACCTCGTCATTGGGGCCCACCATGATCATGCGACCGCCGCTGTCATCGCCCACCACCTGCCACCCAGGTGCGTACTCATCCGCCTCATACGTGTGGTGTCGTTCCGCGATGTGCTCGACGGGATGGACAAACATCGCGTTGTTGTCGAAGGCGCCGTTGCTCACGCGATAGAACGCTTTCACCGATTCAGGCAGCGCACGCCCGAGCGCCTCTTCGGCCGCTTGGATGGCGGCTTCGCTCGCGGGGCTGGCGTAGAGGATGTCGGTCGGGTCAGCCATGGGCCTCGGGCTTGGCGATTTGAGCGTCGCATGAGGCGGGTCGCTCGCGCGCAGTTGACTGAACGCCGCGTTGGCGCTGGGTCGGCGCTCTTGCGTGCGAGCGTCAGCGTTCTCTCGCTCGGTGGCGCTCTGGGTGGTTCCGCACGTGAGCGTTCATGGCGCCAACGGTTGGTTCTGGTGCGCCTCGCGAGCCGCACGTTTAGCGCTCTTGATCCGCATCCATTCTCGCGCGCCCTCCACGCGACTCTTGGCGAAGGTTTCTAGTCGAGCCCAACGACTTCACGCGCTGGGGCTGGGGCCCCAGCGTGGAACGCGTGAGCCGTGGGTGAGGGACTCGCGCTGCGCGAGTTCCGAACCCCGGGATGGGGGTGAGCCGCGT
>JBILQT010000045.1:0-34060 GCA_044373065.1 Sandaracinaceae bacterium | reverse complement strand
TGGCCCTCGCAGGCGTCGTCGTCTACTACGAGGCCATCCTCGCGCAGGACCCAAGCGCCGTGAACCCGCTCCTCGAAACCCTTCGCAGCGCGGCGCATGGCGGCTCTCTTCGAAGCCTGGCGCAGCAAGCCACTGCTGGCTGCGACTGGAGCCGCCTCGGTGTTCACTTTGTCCGGCAGTAATTCACCTGCCGTGAAGCTCTATTTCCAGGGCAACAACGCTAAGTTTCGCCGAAATAAGCCTTAAGTCGCCATCCCCGCCGTCGCCCACCGCTCCATCGCCCGCGTGTCCAGACCGACATGCGCAAAGCCGGGCAAGAGCACACCCGAGACGGCCTCGTGCAGCGCCTCACGAATCGCCTCCGCGCGAGGCACGCCGTGCGCCGCAAGCTCACTTGTGGAGTGGTCCTCCGACTGCGAGGCGACGAGCTTCCACTCGCGCAGGTTGCAGACGGTGAGCGGGAGAATCCAATCCGAGAGGCTGGCGCGCAGCGCGGGGGAGGCGCTCATCAAGTAGGCCCAGCCGACGCGTGCGTGATCGATCTCATCGGCGAGCAACTCACGCAGCGCAGCACGTCCAAGCGGGCTTGTGCACTCCTCGCGCGCGGCCGTGAGATAGGCGCTCGCAAACGTCTCGTTGAGCGCGCACTGGCCGACGACATAGAGCGCCGCACGCTCCTCATCGCTCTTGGCCAGCGCATGCAGCGGATGTGCATCGGGGAGCTTCACGTAGGGCCCGAGTGTCTTGCCCACATAGCGCTCCGTCAGCTCCTCGCAGAGGCTTGCATGACGATGCTCATCATCGATCGCACGATGCGCGAGCTGCACCAGAGCCTCACTCGCACCGAGCTTCGCCAGGCTTGCGTGCACGAGCTGAAAGGAGTGCGCGACACGCGCTTCCGTCGCGGCTTGCATCCACCAGATGCGTCCAAGCGAGGCACGCAGCGCGGGGCTCAGTGAGGCGATCTCCTCTTCGCTCGAAGGCAGCGCGCGGCTCGTGACTGCGCCCTGCCAACGCCCTGCTGGGTCGAGTGCACTCATGGCGAGGGAGCGTCCTCGGGGCGCAGGACACAGCACATCGAGAGGTCGGGATTCTCCATGCTGTTCTCATGTGAACAGGAGTAGGTGACCTCGCCCACCATGTGCGTGAACTGCCCTTTCGTCGTTGGCCAGCCGGGCTCGCAGTAGCGAACGTCCGGCGCATCGGAGCCAGCATCGGGCGTTGAGGGTGCATCGGCCTGTGTGGGCATCGCGTGCGTTGCGCCGCAGCCTCCGACGAGGGCCGCGCTGGAGAAGACGAGCGTGTGAAGCAAGCGGTGGGTCATGGGTGAAGGGTAGAGCAAAGCGCTCATATCGAAAATCGATTCGCACGATGAGAGGCATCGGCGCACCCGATGGCTGTATCTTCGGCCCGTTGCGCGATCTCGCGCGGGAGGCGTCATGCAAGCTGCTTTGGAAGCCCTTTCTGGTGTGCCTTGGTACGGACTCTGTTTCGCGGCCGTCGCGTTCCTCGTCACGATCACTGGCGTGATCATCTACTTGGTGATCCAGAACCGGCTCGAGAAGGAAGAGGAAGACACGCAGAAGGCGGGCAAAGGCATGGCGCCCGTGCAGCACCCCGAGCCGATTCACGCCT
Organism: Sandaracinaceae bacterium; assembly: GCA_044373065.1. GTDB lineage: Bacteria > Myxococcota_A > Polyangia > Polyangiales > Sandaracinaceae > JAFLCL01. Next base: position 32,425 of record JBILQT010000045.1, on the reverse strand, counting down.
GGATCAAGATGGCCTGCGCACCGCTCGACAACGGCACGAGTTGGGCCGAGGAGCCCGTCCAGAAAGCGCAGAACATGCTGCGCAACGATTGGTCGATCATGGGTGGACCACTGCTCGAGAACTGCCTCGGCCAGCTGATGAATTCGCCCTGCTCCGCATGGAACGATGTGCGCCTCCTTCGTGTCGCGCTGGCCGGCTACCGCGCGGGCTACATCGACCTCACCAAGATGTGGAACGGCGTGCGTCCGATCGTGCAGCGCCTCCAACAGCAATACCCAAGCTTCGAAGCCATCTGGCTCGACTACCAAGTCGGCTACCGCGCCTGGCGTCATCTCCCCGCCGATGGCTCGATGGATGATCAGAACGCGCAGCAGCGCATGCAGGCCATTCAAGCGTGGAAGGCGCGACCACCGCTCGTTGACTTCCGAGTCAACGTCTAGCGAAGTCGGTGCAGAATTCTGCACTTCGATCCCCCAGGGTGTGTCGTGGCCACAGAGTCAGGGCTCGGAGGTTCTATGAGGTTCTTGGCTTCGCTCACCACGCTCTCAGTCGCAGTCCTCACCCTCGCAGGCTGTCCCGCAGCCACGCCGATGTGCCCGCCGGACGGCACCGGATTCAATGAAGGCACAGGCCTCTACTGCGCCTATGGCGTCGTCGTTGGAGGCTTCCGCAATTGCCCAACAGACTTGCCCAATCGCTTCGACTTTGCAGACGGAAGCTTCGTCTGCAGCAGTCGGCCCATTGGCTCACGCGATGCGATTCCAGACGCGGTCTGCGCGGCACTCACGGCGTGTTCCTCCGCGGGTGATGCGGGTTCGTCCGATGCGGGTTCGTCTGATGCGGGTCTGCCCGACGTGGGCCCCTCCGATGTCGGCATGCTGGGCGATGTGACCCTTCTCTGCGGGTCCTCCACATGTCGCGGCGATCAGGTGTGTCGCGGGACCATCCCTGGCGCCGATGGGGGACTGCCGCACTATTGCCTCCCGCTTCCGCCAAGCTGCGTTGGCGTTGCAGACTGCATGACCTGCAACGACCCGGCCCAGCGCGCATGCCTTCAGGACGTCTTCTGCGGCCCGCAAGGCACCATCTCCAACGGGGGTCGACTGATCGTCTGCAATGGTGTCTGAGTGCACTACGCTGTGCAGGTGCGCAACTCCCTCGACCTACGCCTTCGCGTCTTCGCACTCACGCTGGAGCCCGCCCTTCATTTGGCGCGGGCTCTTTCGCTCTCGCTTGAAGACGTCGAGGACACAACGCGCGCGATGTACGTTCAGATGCATCGCGATCAAGGCCTCTCGCTGGAGCAGATCGCGCGTCGCATCGGCACGAGTCGACGCACCGTCGCCACACTCTCCTCGCGGTCGAGCGCGAGCCAAGCACCGCTTGAGCACAGCGAGCGCATCGGTGTGAGGCGTGCACTGATTCGCCTTCTCTCGCGTGGCGACTCGGTCTCGATGGCCTCGGCCCGCGAAGAGGTTGGTGTCAAAGACGAGGTCTTTCACGACGAGCTTGAGGTGCTCATTCAGGAACGCGCCGTGGAGAACACCGAGGGCCAACTGAGCCTCACGCGCGCATGGACTTCGTATGAGGGCGGCAACGAAGCCGAGCGCCTCGATTCGCTACGTCACTTCCTGAGCGCCGTGGGCGAGACGGTCCGGCGACGCTTCTTTGCGGAGGCCACGGACGACGAATCCTTCGCGCGCGTGCTCTCGTTTTCATCAACTCCAGATATGATTGCAATATTGCGAAAAGGAGTCTTCCAAGCGCTCTGTGAGGGCGCCTCCGAGGCGGACGAGAAAGCCACATCGCATCCCGATCGCCTCGACGTCTCCGTCGCATTCTGTGTGACCCGCACCGGCTGACATATCGTCTGCGCATGCACCCCGTTCTCTGGATTGCACCTGAGCATCGCAGCCGCTTCTTCAAGGTCATCGCGTTCTGCACCATCCTCGTGGCGGCCGTTCTCGGCACGATGGGGCAGGTGCTTCACACGCCGCATGCACCCATGGGTGTGCTGAGCTTCGAGCTCGCGTTTACGGCCGAGGCGCTGCGCCTGATGATCGCCGAGTGGATGCCGTATCTCGCAACCAGCGTGGGCTTTCAGCTCGGTCTCGACTTCCTCCTCATCCCGCTCTACGCGCTCGCGCTCTCGGCCGCGCTGCTCTATTCACGCAAGGAGCCCGCACGCTGGATTCACATCCTTGCCTGGCTCTTGCTCGTCGCGGGCGCGTGCGATGGCGTCGAGAATCTCTGTCTGCTGACATGTGTGATCACAGCACCCACGGATGCGCTGGCGCTCGCAGCAGGCCTCTGTGCCAGCGTGAAGTTCGCCATCCTCGTGGTCGCGCTGATCGCCTGGCCCGCTCTCCGCTTCACCGCGAAGTGAGCTTCACGGATCAGCCGCCGAACATCGCACCGAGCGAGAACCCAAACACGAGCGCCAACGTGATCGGGATCGCGATGCTCAGGATCACAAGACCGATGCCGCCGTAGACGAGCGCGTAGTCGAGGCGCGAGGGCTCGGCCTTCGGGTCGTCCTTGTACTGCTGGATGATCTCGAGGTTCTTGCGGTTCGAGCGCCAGACCACGTCGAAGGCGTCGCCAACCAGCGGCACCGAGCCGACGACCGTGTCGACCAAGATGTTCACCACCATGCGGCCAATCGCGACTGTCGGGATGCGCTCCTTGAGGGCGAGGAAGAGAAGCGAGATGGAGCCTGCGCCCGTGACCATGTCGCCCGCACCGGGGAACAAAAAGCCGAGGATCGGATCAAGACCGATGTGGATGTCTGTGCCCGGGATGCGAATGAACTCATCGGTCAGCTGCACAAGGCGCTCGGCCCAGGGCGCGAGCTGCGTCTTGATGAGCCGCTTCACCTCGGGCGAGACCTCATCACCGAGGACGCGATCGACGGCCTTGTCGGTGAGTGCGTTGGTCACCTCGCGCTTGCGGTCGCGCTCACCTTCTGGACTTCGACGAAGGTCGCTTTCGAGGTCGTGCACTTCGCGCTGAGCGAGCTTGTCATTGCTGGACATGGTGGCCTTTCACACTGCGCTGGGCCGTGGCGTGGATCCCTTGGGGAGCGCGCATTCGACGTGCATCAACGTCTGCGCTTCATTGGATGTTTCAGAGCGGCTCGACGAAGGGCTAGGAGGCCGCGCGCAGCGTGCGCACATGCTGCACAAGTTCTGCATCCGACTCGCGCGCGAGAAGGCGATCGAGGGCTTGCGTGATCTGCGTCTGCTGGGCCCGCGAAGGCTCGGCATGCAGCATCGCAATCAAGCTCAGGTACACGGCCTCACGCACCACCGCATCGCTGTGCGCTCCGTGGGCGACAACCGCAGTCAAGGCACGCGTGCCCTCACGGCCAGCATAGGACCGAATCGCAGCGCGCAGTCGCATCGGCTCTTGCTCGGTTTGCAGAACCCCTTGCAGGAAGGTCGTCGCTGAATCTCCGGGCACCCAACCAAGGCAGGTGATGGCCCGCAGGCGAAGGAAGGGAAGTGCTTGTGCATCTGAGGCGATGGCGATGAGCGGCGCACTTGCGTCAGGTCCAAGCGCACGAATCTCGGACTCCAAAGGGCCGTCTTCGATGCCGCTCAGCTGATCGCGGAGATGTGCTTCGAGCGACCTCGACGCCTGGCTTCTCGCAGGTTCCGACTGGGCTTCTGCAGCGCGCTCAACGAGTGAGAGACCGAGCGTGAGTGCGAGCACCGAAGTCGTGAACGAAATGCGCATTCTTGAAACTTATCACGCATCGCGAAGGGCCCGCGGCAACTCCATCACGTATGCTGCGCCGCAAGCGGACCACTGCGGCTTCACCCTTCAGCGAAGCCAGTTCGCCAACCCATTGAGCCCATGATCCTACGTACCGAGATCGTCGAACAAGCCATCGACACCGACAAGCGCGCGCTCTTCATCAAAGACGTCGTGATGACGACAGGCCCGCATCCTCTCGCAATGGTCCGCAAGCGCCTCGCGCACGGTGAATTGCGCGGGACCATCATGCTCGTTCACGGCTTTGGTCAGAACCGCTACACGTGGCATTCGAGCCGCCGGTCCTTCGCGAACTACCTCGCCTCAGAGGGCTGGGATGTGTTCAACGTCGACCTTCGTGGTCATGGCCGCTCGCGCAAATTCGGTGCGCCCATGCCGCGCCTGCTCGACGAGTACATCCGCGAAGACATGCCGACCTTTGTGCGTGAGGCGCTTGCTCTCTCAGGGCACTCCAAGCTCTTCCTTGTGGGTCACTCGATGGGCGGCCTCATCAGCTACAGCGTCGCAGGAAGCAGCCTTCGTCAGCAGGTCGCCGGCATCGTCACCATCGGCTCGCCCTATCGCTTTGGGCAAGGCTCTGCGCTGCTCCTCGCGCTTCGTGAACTCGCGGCGCTCGTCGGCATCACCGGCATCTTTGACGGCAACCCAGCACTGCCCGTGCGCCTTATCGGGAGGCACCTTCACAAGCGTGCAGGCCTGCTCGACTCCGAGTTTTTGCCGATGCCGATTCGCGGCTGGGTGCCCGGCGGCATGGAGCGCGATCTCCTCGTCGAGTACCTCAAGAAATCCTTCGAGCACACGACACTCGCCGTCGCCCTCGACATCTTCAAAGCCGGTCGAAGTGACGGCTGGAAGAGCCTCGATGGGATGGTCGACTACGGCACCTCGTTTGAGATGCTCGATCGCCCGCTGCTTGTGGTCGCGGGCTCCGAAGATCATCTCGCGCCGCCCAAGTCGGTGCGCCCGGCGTACGACGCAAGCCGCTCGACGGACAAGACCTACCGCGCCTTCCCTTTCGGTCATATCGATTTGATCATGGGCCGCGAGGCAACAGGCACCGTCTGGCCGCTCGTGCGCGATTGGCTGGCTCGCTACGCGCCGCGTGCGGCGACGCCTCGCTCCGTGGCGATGTGAGGACGCCCAAGGCGGCCGGTGCACCATGCCCCCAGGCTTCGAGAAACCTCCGCATTCTCTGTTAGTGTGAATGCACTCATGGCCGAACCCAGTCCTGCGAGGAACAGCCTTCCCGAAAGCGCGCTGCGTATTGGCGAGCGCCTCGGGCCCTATGTCGTTGAGAGCCTGCTCGGTGTTGGCGGCATGGCGGAGGTCTATGTCGTCCGCCACACCGCGCTCGACAAGCGCCTTGCGCTGAAGATCCTGAAAGCCGAGCCCGCGCGCAGTGATGAGCTCCGGCAGCGCTTCTTGCGCGAGGGTCAGTCCGCTTCGCGCATCGATCACCCGCACATCGTCGCGATCAACGACGTCGTGGATGACGGTGAGCGCGTCTACATCGTGATGGAGTTGCTGGAGGGCGAGACGCTCGGTGCCGTCATGGAGCGCGACCTCATCCTCCCGGTGCAGCGCGTGCTCGACTATCTCGTCCCGGTGATCTCGGCGATGGGTGCCTCGCACGCGCGTGGGGTCGTGCATCGCGATCTCAAGCCCGACAACATTTTCCTCGCACGCGACGCCTCCGGGCGCGCCTTTCCGAAGGTGCTCGACTTCGGCGTCTCGAAGCTCGCAGACCATGTTGCCCCGCGCGTCACGGCCACCGACACGGTGCTGGGCACACCGCACTACATGGCGCCAGAGCAAGCGCTCGGTCGTCGCAACGTCGACGGCAAGGCCGATCAGTTTGCGCTCGGCATCATCTTCTACGAGGCGATCGTCGGACGCCTGCCCTACAGCGGCACGAGCTCGATCGAGCTGATCCACGAGGTCGCGCGCGGTGAAGTCGCGCGGCCCAGCGTGTTCAAATCCTGGGTGCCGAAGGACCTCGAAGACCTCCTCATGCGTGCGCTCGCGGCCAACCCTGAGGATCGCTACGCGACGATGGAGGAGTTCGGCCTCGCGCTCCTTCCCTTCGCCAACGAGCGCACACAAGAGCAGTGGCAGGGCGCCCTCTCGGGCCTGACAAAGCGCAGCAGCTTTCCTCCGCCCGGCGAAGCACGCTCGCCATCGGGGCGTGAGCGTGTCGTGACCGCGCCACAGCGTCCCGCGCGCGTCACACCTGCGAGCGACATTCACGGCGACCTCGTGCGGCAGGTTCGGCAGGAGGCTTTGGCCCAGAGCGGCCAACGCGCAGTGGAGCGCGGCCCGCTTGCGACACCCTCACCCGCGCGGTTCGACGGGCCGCTCGGTCCAGACGGTGACGTGCGCGCCTCCGCGTCGACACCCGCACCTGCTAGGCGCACAGGCCTCTTTGTAGGCCTCGGAGCGGTCACGTTGCTGGCCGTTGGCGGAGCGCTCTACGCATGGAGCGCGCAGCCCGTGGTGCGTGCCGTGCAGCTTCATCCCGCGGCTCACGTCAGCGTCGATGGGCACGAGATTGGCAGCGGTTCCGTCGTCACCATCACGCTCCCGCACGACGGCCAGAACCATCACATCCTCGTGAGTGCTGTGGGCTACGAGAGCTTCGAGGCCACCGTGCTCGACCTCGAGCATCTGCCCGCGCAGATCACGCTCTCCGAGGCCCCCGTCCCCGTCGCGGCAGAGACCACGCAAGCCGTGCCGAGCGAGCCGACAGAAGAGCCAGCACCCGCCGCGATGCCACCCGCGCCACCCAGCGCCAACGCGGAAGAGGCGACGACACCCACCAGCACCGGAATGTCCGAGCGCGCGCGCACGCGGCCCATCGGGGCCTCAATGGACACGCGCGTTGAGCCCGAAGAGGACCTGCGTTTCGCACGCTGAGCGCACGCTGGTTCAGGCCCGTGTGGCCCGCGCTTTCACGAGCAGCTTGTCCAACGTCAGCGCCGACAGCTTCTCCTGCACTGTGTTCTGACGAAGCCTGTCGTTGAGGTTCTGCCAGTCCACTTCGTCCAAGTTTTGGTCTTGGTTGAAGCAGGTGAACACGATGCTCTTGGGCTTGCCCGTGACGGGGTCGATGTGGCGCTGAAGGCACTGCGCGCAGACCTCCTTCATCATGCATTGCATCGGTGAGTTGATGCTGCCGATGGCCACATGCGCGTCGTTCAAGTGCGCACGCAGCACGCTGTGACGCGCCTTCGCGACGGCAGCCATCATGCGGTCTGAGCCAATCGCGATGATGCGCTTCACCTCGGAGAGTGAGGCCACTGGCGTGACCAGCTCGCCCTTGGCGTAAGCCAACATCGCGTTGACGATGTTGCCGACATACGCCGCGTCTTGAGGCCTTCGCGGTGCGATCTCTGGCCCCACATCCGAGGCCCAGATCACTTGATCGGTCGAGGCCTCAATGTCGTCTCGCTTGAACACATCCGAGGGATGCTTGTAGCCGGCGAAGTAGATGACTTTGCAGCCTGCAGCCCGCAGCGCTTTGGCGATCGAGAAGAGCACTGCGTTGCCGAGGCCACCGCCTGCAAGAAGCACCGTCTCGTGTTCGCCAATCTCTGTCGGCGCACCCGTCGGCCCCATCACGACAACCTCCTCGCCCACTTGGAGCGAGGCGCAGAGCCGCGAGGAAACGCCCATCTCGAGCACGATCATCGAGAGCAAGCCCTTCTCCGGATCCGTCCATGCGCCTGTGAGCGCGATGCCTTCCATCAAGAGCGAAGTGCCCTCCACGCGTGGCGCCGTCGTCTCGAAATTTTGCAGTCGATAGAACTGCCCAGGACGAAACGCGCGCGCCTGCGCAGGTGCATGCACAACGACCTCGAGGATGGTCGGCGTGAGGCGATTCACTGCGACCACCGTGGCCTTCACATCGCTCGTGAGGCGCTCCGCAAGGGCGTTCCACTTGGCTTCGCGCAGAGGCTGTGAGGCTGCATCCGAGAGGGCGCGATCGATCTCGATCGAGAAGGCGCGTGCAACCTCTTGGTAGCCATCCTTCGCCGAGGCCATCGCGCGCACCACGCTGCCCGCATAGCGCGGATGGTTGTCGCCATAGAAGCTGACGGTGCGCCCCGCTGCATCGATGTGGTTGGTGAAGAACCCCGCACCCTTCACGAGCTGCACGCTTGCATCCTCACCACGCACGACCTGATGTGCATCGAAGAAGCCCTTCTTGTCGATCGAGAAGGCGCCCGGATATTCGCGCTCATACGTCGTGTTGGGCGAGGTGCCTGCGGCCACGCAGAGGGTCTTGCAAGGCAGCTCGACGAGACTTCCATCGGTGCGTTTGAAGCTCACCGCAGCGAGTGCGCCGTACGCATCCGGGATGGCCTTCACTGGGGAGAGATTCTCCGCGATGTGAATGCCTTCCTCGAGCGCCTGGGCAATCTCCTCGTGGTTCAAGCGATAGGCGGGTGAGTCCTCCAAGCGCTTGCGATAGGCGAGCGTGACGCCGCCCCAGGCATCGATCAGCGCATCGAAATTCGGAGCACGCCCCTTGGTCGCAGCGCGCTCGCGCTCCTCACGCAGGAGACGTCCATGCGCGAGCAGCTCTTCGAGAATGCCCTTCTCCTCCGCGTCAAAGCGCGTGACTGCGTCCGGCTTTCCCTCACTCGCGAGCTCCCACTGCGCGAGCATCTTCTCGCATTGCACGACGTAGTAGGCGCGCAGCTCCGTCGCTGTATCGATCGCGGTCAATCCACCGCCGATCACAATCGCAGGCAGGCGCACTTGAAGGCTCGACAAGGTCGACTTCTTCGCCGCTCCGCTGAGCTGAAGGCCCATCAAGAAATCGCTCGCCTTGCGGATGCCGCGGATGAGGTTGTTCTCCATCTCCACGATGGTCGGCTTGCCCGCGCCGGCTGCGATGGCGACGTGATGAAAGCCATGCGTCCACGCGTCCTCGAGGGTGATCGTGCCGCCAAAGCGAATGCCACCGAGCATGCGCAGCTTGTCCCTGCGCGCGAGCGTTGCGTAGAGCAGCGTGAGGAAGTTCTTGTCCCAGCGAACGGTGATGCCGTACTCGCTCACACCACCGAACCCAAAGAGCGTTCGCTCATCGAGCTCTTGGGCCAAGGATGCAAAGCGCTCAACGGGCGCATGAAGGATCGCCTCGGGCAGTGGCTCAAGCTTCAAGCCGTCGATGCCCACGACACCAAAGCCCTCCTGCACAAGGTGATGCGCGAGTGTGTAGCCCGCGGGGCCGAGGCCCACGACGAGCACATCGTGGCCGTGATAGGGCAGCGGAAAGGGCCTGCGCACATTGAGCGGATTCCACCGCGTGAGCAGCCCATAGACCTCCATGCCCCAAGGCATGTGCAGCACATCGGTGAGGATGCCCGTCTCGATCTGCGGGATGTTCACCGGCTCTTGTTTTTGGAAGATGCAGGCGCGCATGCAGTCGTTGCAGATGCGGTGCCCCGTACCCGGCATCATCGGGTTGTCGATGGCCACGAGCGCCAACGCCGCAATCGCATCGCCCTGCCTTCGCAGCGTGTGCGCCTCTGAGATTTTCTCATCGAGCGGGCAGCCCGTCAGCGGCACGCCCTGCGGGCTCGTCTTGTAGCTTCCATCCTTCTGATGAAGGCCCTTCGAGCACGAGTCCTTGTCGCGGTTGTGGCAGTAGATGCAGTACTCGACCTCGTTGCGCACCTGGAGGCCACTCATGCGCTTGTCGGTGAGCTTGAAGCCATCGCGATGACGCAGGTGATGCTCTGGCCCCGCGAGCAGCTCAGGGAGCGCTGCGCTCGGCCGACGAATCTGCACGAGCTGCTCGGGGTTCACATTCTTCGGCAGACGAAAGGCCATCCATCCGCGCAGCACGGCATCGCCGCGACGCATCATCAACCAGCGCTCCAGCACCTCAAGCGCCCGCGCCACAACAACCTTCGGGGCCTCGCTCGCGTCCGCATTCAGACTGATAGCAATCGTATTGCAATACGATGCGCGCGAGGCGTCGAGCTCCCCTCGCTTCAGCTCCGTCTCCAGGTCGAGCAGCGCACATGCGACCTTGGCCACCGCGAGCTCGTCGTCGTGGCCTGTGCCGAGCGAGGTCAGCATCGCGCGCGCTTCTGCATCGAGTGCTGCATCGAAGGGCACCTCACCACGCTTGAGCGCACGACGCTTCACGAGCTGGTCCTGCATGCGGAAGATCGGCGCCTCGGCATCCGCGTTCGACATGAGTGCGCGACGCGACTCCTCGAGACCAAAGAGCCGCGCCACGAAGTCGCTCACGTACGGAGCCACCTCCGTCAGCACCTCGGAGATGCCCTCGCTCTTCATCCCCGCGCCCTTGTTCGCGCGGTACGCAGCGAAGCGTTCTGACGTCTCCGGCGCGTCGCGCGCAAGCTCATCGAGGAAGCGCGCGTGCAGCGCGGCGAGCTTCTCCGCTTCGAAGAGCTCGGCCCATGAGAGGCCGTGTTGCGATAGCGCTTGGATGCCCTGGTTCGCGGCGGAAGTCATGGGCGGAGCGTGGCGCTCTTGCGGTCGCTCGCCACGTCGAAAGTGCGCCTCTTCTCACGGGCTGCGTACGAGCCGTACGCGCGTGCGTGTGAATCTTACGCACCGTGAACGAAAGCGACCGTTTGGGGCCGTTTTCTTCATGCTTCAGCGCGCATAGCGCTTGCTGTACACCTCGGCTCGGAGGCTCGATGCGCTCAAGTTGGACGGTTGCAGGGTTGGCGTTTGGCATGTTGGTTTCGCCGCTTTCGGCGCGTGCGCAGAGCTTCACGCTCGAGGAAATCGCTCTGCCGCCCACATCCGCGCCTGGCTTCGGCCAACGCGTCGCTCAGCTCGGCCGCATGGTGGCTGTCTCCACGAACACGACGGTGGAGATGTACGAACTCGTGGGCGAGGGAAGCTCCGTGACGGCGATGCACCGACGCTCACTCAGCTATCCGGCGTGTGTCGGGGCACGCGGTGGGGCCGTGGCGATCACGTCGCGTTGGGTGATCGCATCGTCATCGGCATCGGATGAGGCCGGCTGCGTGCACTTCTTCCCGCACACAGCCTTCGATTTTTCGGGCTCGCCCATCACCTACACCAACATCATGCCCAGTGTCGGCGGGTTCGGGACGGCGTTTTCCGCGAATGAGGAGACGGTTGCCGTGATCACGCTTTTTGGCGGGAACATTCGGACCTACGCGACGAACGACGCGTCGGCCTCGTTCATTCGAGACTCCTCCGCATTGGCTAGCTACGCCCGCGGCGTTGCGATCAGCGGCGCGCGCGTGGCCTACGTCGGTGAGTACGACGGTGCACCCGGTCCAAACGACATCACGGGCGTCTACCGCGCGACAGATTTCGCTCGCGAACGCCGCTTCATGGGCAGCGACTTTGGAGGTGACACGCGCTGTACGGTGGCGGTCGATCTGCTGGGTGACGAGCTCGCCGTGGGGTGCCGAAATGCTGGCCCTGGGACGGGGATTGGGTCCGTTCACACGTTCCACTTCAACGCGATGATGTCGAGTTGGGATCATGTGAATCGGCTCTCCACCGGTGCACCAGGGTTCGGCGAAGCCCTCGTGCGCTCCCACGAGATTCTGTTCGTGACCGAGCATCCTCACCTGGAAGATCCAGGTCGCGTCCTCGCTTTTGATGGAGCCACGCAACGCTTCGTGGGCACGACCGCCAGCGGCATCTATGCGACGCGCGCCGACAACACCGTCACAGGTCATTCCATCGGCGTGAGTGGGACGGGAAGAGCCTCCGTGTACCACCTGGGTTTCAACGATGGCGCCGCCTGTGCGCGTTCGAGCGATTGCCTGAGTGGTTATTGCAGCACCACGTGTACGGCGGCTCCCATCGGGACCGCATGTGATTGGACCGTGCGCTGTGCGTCAGGCTCGGCGTGTTCGGGCGGGTCGTGCGCGGCGACATGTGCAGGATGCGATGCGGCCCTGTCCGATGCGTCTGTCCCGCGTGATGCGGGCCTCGATGCCTTTGCGCTCGATGCCTTCGCCTTCGATGCAGTCACGGCAGAGCCCGATGCGCTTGTGCCCGATGCGTTTGTGCCGCCCAACACCGACGCGCCCTTTCCGGATGCGGGTATGTCGGACGCATTGTCGGCGGCGCACGACACGGGCTCTGCGACAAGGCCGAGGGACGCGTTGAGCTGCACATGCCGCACATCACAGAGGCCGCTGCCGCGCTTTGCGGCACTCCTCGGAGTGATCGTGGGTGCGCTGCTTCTTCGACGTCGCCGTCAGGTTGTCGCGCTCGGTGCGTTTCTCCTCCTCGTCTCGATGACGGGGACTGCACACGCGCAAGCAACGTCACCGAGCTCCACCGCGGAAGCAGCGCCCGTGCGCCCGAGCCCCACGGCAGACCAGATTCGTGAAGCGCGTGCGCTCTTTGCGCTCGCCCACACCCACTACGATCTTGGTCGCTTTGCCGAAGCTGCCCAAGAGCTTGAGCGCGCCAACGAGATCGCGCCGCGGGACGAGATCCACTACGACTTGCACCTGGCCTACCGCGAGATGGGCGACGCGCGGCGCTCGGCGGATGCATTGCGGCGCTACCTCGGGAGTCAGCTTGTGCAGGTGGACCCGGAGCAGCGGGTCATCCTTGAACGTCGCCTTGCGGCGCTCGACCAAACGCTTGCGACGCAGGCTCCAGCGGAGACTGTGTCCGTGACGGCTCCCACAGAAATCGCTCCCACAACGACGACGGAGCCTCCAACAACGACTCGCGAGCCCTCGGTTGAGCTTCCCACCGCGACAACAACGCTTGCGGAGCCTTCTGCCCCGCTCACCCTCGATGCCGGGCTCGACCTGGTTCCTGGCGGAATCGTGCTGGGTGTTGGCGCCGCGACGCTTGTGGCCGCTGCGGTCTTCGGTGGCCTTGCACAACAGACGTTGAGCGATCGCAACGCTGCGTGTTTGCTTGGCCCCACGGGCATGGAGTGCCCCGCCACGCTGGACCAATCGGACTACAACGCGCGGTTCTTCATGCAGCGTGATGCAGGTTGGGCGCTGCTCGGTGTCGGGCTCGGCACGGCGGCCGTGGGCGCCATCCTGCTTGCCGTGGGCGTGACGGATGATCGCGAAGTGCCAAGCGTGCGTGCCGCGTGCGGGCCAGAGGGATGCTCGGCTGCGATCGCGGGCGCATTCTGAAACTGCCCTACGAATCAGCTGCGCTTGGTGCGTGAGAGCGCCTTCTCAAGCGTCTCGGTGAATGCGAGCTCTTTGCGGTAGGTGGCCTGGTGGTTGCGCGACTGGACGAGGGCGTCGGCGCCCAGAAGCGTGAAGGCCGCTTTGACGCTTCCGACCTGTTCAACGGCCGCCCGCAACACCGCGCCACGCAGGCCATCGAGCACATCCAAGGGAAGGGTTTGGCCCTGCGCTTCGAGCTCGATCGCGTGGCTTGCGATCCGATGCGCGAGGCTGCGCAGCCCCTGCTCGATCGGCTCGCTTCTTCCGATGAGTTCGGGCGAGAGCGCGCTCTCAACGTGCTCTTCGTCGACGATGATGCTGCCCTCCGAGCGGTGTGCCAGCGCGAAGGCGCGTCGCATCACATTGTCGAGCTGCCTTAGGTTCCCGGGCCATGGTGTGGCTGGCCAACGCGCGTTCTCAAGGTGCTTGCTCGCGCGTTGCGTGAGCGTGACCGGATGGGTCGTGCTGCGCAGCGCAAGAAGGGTGTGAGCCCAGGGGACAACCTCTTCCGCACGCTCGGCCAGAGACGGCAAGGTCACGGGTAGCACGTTGATGCGGTAGTAGAGATCCTCCCGGAATGCACCGGAGCCCACGAGTGCGCGGAGGTCGCCGTTGGTCGCGGTGATGAAGCGAACGTTCGCCTTGCGCTCTCGAGGCGCGCCGAGCGGGCTGAACTGCCGCGTCTCCAGCAAGCGAAGGAGGCCCGCCTGTGCTGCGAGCGAGAGCTTGTCGATCTCATCCACAAAGAGGGTGCCGCCCTCCGCCTGTGCGACGAGCCCGTCGTGATCCGAGAGCGCGCCGGTGAAGGCGCCGCGCTTCCATCCAAAGAGTTCCGCGAGCTGCGTGGACTCAGGCAAGGCAAGCAAGCTCGCGACGACAAAGGGCTTGTTGTGACGGTGCGAGCGAGCGTGACACCACTCGGCGAGCCGCGACTTGCCCGCGCCCGTAGGGCCCGCGATGGAGAGCGTCTCCTCCTGCGGCGCAAACTGCGCGAGCACGCGCAGGAGCTGGCGCATTTTCATGCCTGCGATCGGAAAGAGTGGATCGCCCGTGTACACACCCTGCGCCAAGCTCGCTTCGATCGGCAGACTCAGCAGTGCTGTGCTGGCCACATCGGCAAAGATGCTGACCTCGCTGCGCCATGCACCCTCGGGCCACGGAGCGCCGATGCCAGCGGGCCACGCAAGCTCGACGCACACCATGCCGCCCCATTGCGAGACGGGTTCCTCGAGGGTCCGCCGAAGCGGCATCGCGATCACGTGGGTGACGTCTCTCGCCATCATCGCAACGACGCTTGCCGACGCCGGGCCTGCATTCGGTTGCGCCGTAAGTCGGACCGTCGGGTGCCCGGTGCGCGTGGTCGCGATCAACGCCTCCCCTTCGCCCGTACCCAAGTCGATCACGATGGGGCCTTCGGCGCACACCAGTGCATCCCAGACCGCGTTCGAGGGAGCGACTTGCGATTCTGAGACCGCACCGAACGTCCGACCGCCAAGCGCGCGATAGCCTGTCTGCGGGTCACGAAGATGCACTGCAACGCGCACGACTTCGGCCCGATGGGCCTTGAAGGCGTCGTCGACGAAAGCCCCGATCGCATCGGCCAGCGGTGTGCACGCCGCTTCAAAGCTCCGCGCCTGGCGCAGGGCGAGTACGAGCCGTCCGAGGTTGCCTTCGCCGATGGTCGTCATTGGTAGGGGTCGATGAAGTCGTGCGACATCGTCGTCGTGGGTTCCGTCGCCGCTGGCCCCATCGGCGCATCTTGACGCAGGGTCGGTTGTCGCGGGCGACGTGCTTGGCGTGGACTCGGTGTCTGAGTCGGCGTGTGAGTCGGAGTCGGAGTCTGAGTCGGAGTCGGAGTCGGAGTCTGAGTCGGAGTCGGAGTCGGAGTCGGAGTCGGAGTCGGAGTCGGAGTCGGAGTCGGAGTCGGAGTCGGAGTCGGAGTCGGAGTCGGAGTCGGAGTCGGACTCGGCGTCTGAATCGCGACCTGTGCTTCATCCGAAGATTGAGTCGCGAATCCAAGCGCCGCGATCACAGCCATGATCGTGATGGCCACGAGCACAAGGGAGGCTCGCGACCATGCGCGGGCTTTCGTGACTCCATCGCGAGGTGAACCTTCAGCCACGTGTTCGCGCGTCGGCTGACTGGTTCGTGCGATCAGCCTTTCCGAAGGCTCCGCTTCCACGGTGGGTGCTTCTTGGCGTGGTGAGTCGGGCGGCGCGGCGCCCAATCGAAACATGGTGGGCCGCATCGCGCGGATGCCGAGCAGCGCATCACGAAGCGCTCCGGCGTTGGCGTAGCGCGCGTGCTTGTCGCGCGACATCGCACGATCAATGACCGCCAGAAGCTTGTCGTCAGGGCCGTTCCTGCGCGGCAAGAGTGGGGGCGCGCTCTGCCTCACCGCACCAAGCACTTCCATCGGCGTCCCGCGTGGGTAGGGCGGCCTCCCGGACAAAGCCTCGTACATCACGGCGCCGACCGAATAGACGTCCGTCCGCGCATCGACCTCCTCGAGAAAGACCTGCTCAGGTGCCATATAGGCGGGCGTGCCGATCAAGGTTCCCGGCTGCGTCAGGCGAAGCGCAGCGGGCTCTTCGAGAAGCTTCACGATGCCGAAGTCGAGCAGCTTCACAAGGCGCGCTCCCGAGGCGAGCGGGACGACAAAGACATTCTCGGGCTTGATGTCGCGATGGACCATCCCAAGGGCATGGGCCTCATTCAGGGCATCGAGCACTTGAAGGGCGAGGTCGACGACCTCTTCGCTCCCAAGTGCGTGTTTGCGTCGCAGAAGCGATGCGAGCGACTCGCCCCGCAGCAGCTCCATCACCAGGAAGGACTGCGCGCCCTCACGGCCCACATCAGACACCGCGACGATGTTCGGGTGGCCAAGCTGACCCACCGCACGCGCCTCCCGCTCGAAGCGCTCAAGCAGCACAGGTGAGTTCGCGGCCCGCAGCACCTTCAATGCAACAGGCCGTTGAAGCGTATGGTCAAGCCCCTCGTAGACGATGCCCATTCCACCTTCGCCGAGAATGCGATCACGACGATAGCGACCAGCCAGGACGACAGGTGCCGGGCCCAGTGCCGGTGCGTGGTCCGTTGCTCCGGCCGTTGGATTCAGCGTCGACAACACCTCGATCGCAGGTGCCTCGCCCATGCCTTCTTGGGTCGGGCTCGGTGCAACGGCTGCACCAAGCAATGTGCGTTTGGCATCGATCACAGCGCGCGCATCACGCAATGGATGTGCCGCATCCTTTTGGAGGAACGTGGCGCACGCCTCGATGCGCATCTCAGGCGCCCGCGCGAGAAGCCCGGCAACCAACGCGGCGAGAGCCGGGTCGACCTCGGGACGCAACGTGAGGAGCGAGGGCGCGTCTTTGGTCAGGGTGCTCGCGCGTACGACGGCTGCCGTTGCACCTTCATGCGGTGGCCGACCCGTGAGTGCCTCAAAGAGGGTGGCGCCAAGGCCGTAGAGATCCGTCGCCGTGTCGGGCTCCTCGTTCCGGAAAATCTCGGGTGCCCAATAGGCGGGAGAGCCCACGACCTGACCGCGTGTGGTGAGCCGCTCGGACTCCGTTTCGAGAATCCGCGCGAGGCCAAAATCGATGAGCTTGGCGGTCCACACGCCCTCTCGCGTGCGCGCACAGACGATGTTCCCTGGCTTGAGATCGCGATGAACGATCCCCTCCGCGTGAACGGCCTGAAGGGCCGAGACGAGCTCGCGTGCCAGTCGAAGCCCCTCGGCTGCGTGGAGCGGGCCGGACTCGTCGAGTAGGTCCGCAAGGCTCGGCCCGACGAGGCGCTCCATCACCACGAAAGGCTGCCCAGATGCATCACGGCCGAGGTCGAGCACCTGCACGACGTTGGCGTGCTGGATGCGCGACGTGGCCTTCGCCTCGCGCTCAAGGCGCGCCACATGTGAAGGCTCTGCGTGCAGGAGACGCTTGAGCGCGACCTCACGGCCGAGCGACAAATCGACAGCCACATGAACGATGCCGAACGCGCCCAAACCGATGCGCTCCCCCACGCGATAGCGCCCCAGCAGAATCTCGCTCTCTCGTTCGGCAGCTGAACCAGGCATCCAAAGCCACGCTAACACGCAGCCCTTGCTACGCGTGTGTTCTACACGCGTGCGTGCGAACCCCACGCGGTCGCGTACGAACCTCACGCGTCCGCCGCGAGCTGATCAGGCTCGCTCCGATGGACGTCAATTATCTGCGCCTCGCGCGATGGGCGTATCGCTACGATTCGGCATGCGTCGCAACCTCCTCGTGCTTTTCCTCGCCTACCTCGCTGTCGCATGCGTGCCCACGGGGCACACGCTCTCGGTGGATGTGATCACAGACATCGTGCCCGGCCCCGAGTTCGACCTCGTGAGCGTCGCCCTCTTTCCGCCAGGCACCACACGCAGGAACCGCATGAACGCACGCGAGCTGCGCGAGGAGAACGTTGCGCTCGCCGACAGCGCGCTCTTTCGCAGGGGCAGACGCGTCGCAGATTTCTCGGGAACCCCTGAGGGCGCCTACTCGCTTCGCCTACAGCTCCTCTCGCCCCTGCGAGGCGCCATCGTGATCGAGCGCTGGAGCTCCCTCGTGGTGCGCGGCCCCACGCGTGTTCTCATCGACTTGGATTCGCGCTGCATCGACGTGATGTGTCCTGCACCCATGGGCTCCGAGTCCTTCACCGAGTGCAGCCAGGGTCGATGTGTTGACCCGGTCTGCAACCTCGATGACCCCTCGACCTGGGTTGAACATTGTTGCGACCCCAACGACCCGCGCGTGAACTGCGCGCTCGCTGTCTACTGCACAGACACGGCCGACTGCGCTTCCCGCAACAACGAATGCTCGACCGCAACCTGCGAGCAGCGCCTCTGCCTCAACGTCGCGTTGCCTGGAGCGTGCCCCGAGAATTCCTACTGCGCGCAAGATGGCTGCCGACCGGTCGACATCTTCGACGATGACGCAGGCGTCCCCGATGCATCGCGCGCAGATGCCGCCGTTGGCCCTGTCGATGCGGGCGCGCTGGATGCGCACGTGGAGCTCGATAGCGCGAGCGCGATGCCAGACAGCCCACCTCCGAGTGTCGACGCACCCCTGAGTGTCGACGCACCCATGACGTTTCCGGATGCTGGACCTCGTGACACGGGCGAGACCCGTGACGCCGCCCTCCGTGATGCGGGCGTCGATGCGGGCTCGGACGGGGGTGTCTCCTTCATGAACGATGCCAATCCCGTGCTTCCGCTGAGTGACACTGGACCAAGCTAACGGCAGCTCTGCGCGATCACCTCTGCGGCCCTTCGCACCATCGCTTCATCCACATCGAGATGCGTCACTGCACGCAGCTGCGTGGGGCCAAAAGGAGAGACGAGCACACCTGCATCTTTCGCGTGATGCGCGATGTCCTTTGGGGCACCGCGGGGCGGCGTGAAGAGCACGATGTTCGTCTGCACCTCACTCACGACAAACCCAGCCTCGCGAAGGAGTGCTGCAAGCGTGCGCGCGTTGTCGTGATCCTCCTTCAAGCGCGCGCGGTGATGCGTCATCGCGTAGCGACACGCGGCCGCGAGCATGCCCACTTGGCGCATGCCTCCACCGAGCCTCTTGCGGATGCGCAGCGCCTCCTGAATCGCATCTCTGGTGCCGCAAATCGCACTGCCGATCGGTGCGCCCAGGCCCTTCGAGAAGCACACGGAAACGGTGTCGAAGGGGGCCGCGAGATGGGCCTCGCTCTCACCACTCGCGACGGACGCATTCCACAAGCGCGCACCATCGAGATGCAGCGCCAGACCATGTGCCTTCGCTGCGTGCGCCACGCGCCCGATGCGCTCCTTGGGCCACACACTTCCGCCTCCACGGTTGTGCGTGTTCTCGATCGCGACAAGGCGTGTACGAGGCTCGTGGTAGTCGCGCGAGATCGAGACGTGCACATCCTCCGCATCGAACATCCCGCCGCTACCAAGCGCCCGCGCCTGTGCACCCGCGAGCCCGCTCAACGCGCCGGACTCGTAGAGCACGATGTGCGCGTGTTCCCCGACGAGCACCTCATCGCCCGGGCGCAGATGAAGCTGCATCGCGATCTGATTGGCCATCGTCCCGCTCGGCACAAAGAGCGCGGCTTCCTTGCCGAGGTGCGCTGCGACCTCCTCTTCGAGCGCACGCGCCTCTGGGTCCTCGCGGTAAATGTCGTCGCCCACCTCGGCGTTCATCATCACCTCACGCATCGCACGCGTGGGCTTGGTGACGGTGTCAGAGCGCAGATCGATCGTCATGAAGGGAACGTACTATGCGCACCCCGATGACCGCGCCCATCACGATCAAGCTCCTCTACTTCGCGGCCCTTCGCGACCTTACGAAGTGCGATGAAGAGTTGTGCACGCTGCCTTCTGAAGTGCGCGATGTGGCCGCTCTTCGCGCCTGGCTCGATGTGCATCACGAGACGTTGCGGGGTCGGCTCAACTCGGTGCGCTTTGCTGTGGATGAGGACTTCGCGGCAGATGATGTAGTGCTGCGCGAGGGAGCCGTGGTGGCGCTGATTCCGCCGGTGGCAGGCGGGTAGCTCGGAACCCAAAAGTGCGCGGACGCGAACCTGGAAGTGCGCGGCGCGCACTTCTAGGGCGGCACCTCTCAGCGCTTGGCCGTGAGCTTCAACGCGCGCTCGACGGGCATCTCCACGACTGCGATCCACTTCCCCTTCACACGCTTCACCCGCACATCGGCGCTGAGCGATGCGAGCTGCTTCTGCACCGAGACGCGCGCGCTCTGCGCCTCTTTCTCGCCCGGCAGTTTCTTTCGCTTCTCGACCGGAAGCGCATCGCGCGCGGCTTGATCAATCTCCTCGGCCGTCATCTCCGAGATGCGCTTGCCCGCGATCACCGCATCCTGCCGCGCGAGCGTCTCGGCATCGTCTTCCTCGGGCGTGGCATTCACGAGGCGGATCAGCGCATTGCTCTTCTCGGAGCCGAGCGTCACGGCAGTGCGACGGGTGAAGTACTGCGGCAACTTCAAGAGCGCGAACACCGTCGTGCGCGAGAAGCCCGTCAGCGGAATCACCGCATCAAAGCTCTCGTGGCCCATCGCTGAATAGACCTCTTTGCGACGCAGGACCGTGAGGTCACTGGCGATGTCGAAGAACGACTCAGCGATGCTGCGCCGGTTCTGCGCAATCGCATCGAGCGCATCCAAACCAGTCTGCTTGTGTGCCGCAATCGCGTTCTCGATCGTCTGCGCGATGAGCGGCGAGAGCGCCTTGGTCTTCAGCTTCGCCGGGGCCTTCGTCACGCTCGTTGCGGGCTTTGCTGCTGCTTTCTTTGGCATGCGCAGAAGGTCGGATGACGAGGGAGATGTCGTCAATCGTGAAGTGCGCGGACGCGAACCTGGAAGTGCGCGGCGCGCACTTTGCTGTTGCCCCTTCGCCCTTCGCCTCCTAGCGATCTCTCGGGATGGAGGGCGCTGCGGGCGCGCACGCGCTTCTAACCTCGCCGGGGTAGGGTAGTTCGAGAGGGCCTACGGGTATACAGAGGGATCCAGGTGGGCAATCAACGTTCGTGTCGCAGGGGAGCACGCAGAAGGCGCTGGCTGCCAAAGGCTCACTCGATTGAAGACAGCGCATCGGTCGGTCACTTCCGGGATAAACGCCGCAAATGTCCACGCGGTCGTCGCAAAGGAAACTGCAGACGCAGTAGTCCACATCACCAGTCGCTGTCCCCGCCACTCCGTAAAATGGCCAAGGCCGCTCACCCTCGTCACACGCCGGAGCTTGGTCGGTCACTCGATGAACAGACTCGGGGGTGCACGGAAGCACCCAGGCATCGTGGTCCACGAAGCCACCGTCGAGGTCGCCGCGCGTATGGGTCGTGGAGCAGCCTGAGAGAATGAATACGCCGGTCAGTAGGAGATAGCGATCCATGTGACATCATCTCGTCGCGACCGGATGGAGTTGGCGAGTTCGATTGGCGCGCGTTCGCGGATGTTGGGTCCAATTTGCAGCGTGTTGCCCGAGCACGTTGTTGCGGCGAAGGGGGTGCGCATGCCTGGCAGTTCCCGCTCCCAACTGGTGGAACTTGTTGTCATCCACGTGCCGCGATTCAGACCGGTGAGCGTCGAGTAGGTTCGGGGCGACGCGCTCGTGTGGATCAACGTCTCCAGATACTGGCCATCCTCGCTGAAGATCGTGATGCCCCGCTCCTCGCAGCTTGTCGGTCCGCACTCGGCGGTGGGTATAACCGTGCAGTTGCAAGGAACGGGCGGCGAACTCCATACACCCGGCATGCACGTTTCAAGGGGTTGATTCGACACGCCTCCGCTAGTGCATGCGGCGAACGTGAAAACGACCATCAATGGAAAATGTCTCATTGCATGCACTCCGCATTCGAGATCGCTGTCGGGACAGTCCATGTAGAGCCTGAGCAGGTGCCAGACGGAACAACGACGGGGACCGTGGCTGTGCGGAAATTGTTAGCGTCGTCGTAGACCCGCACCGTGACTGTGTAGGTTCGGGAAAGCAGCGCGGGAGGCTCGACTTCACCACGCACGCAGAAGTTCGTGAGACCGCGGATAGTATCGGGAGTGCGCACGCCCGTGTCCGTGCGGTTAGAGTCAATGGAGACAACCTCGAGACGAAGGGCGCTATCGCAAACGTCGGTGAATGCCGCAAGCAGTGCAGCCGGCCTGAAGAGACGAAGCTGCCCGTCGCGAGGAATGCAAAGTGGCAGCACGGCGGAGTTGAATGCGGGGACAACACTGTCCCTGACCAGCACGCTCATCGAATCAGAGTTTGAAGAACCACTTCGATCGATCGCGGTCACGGTGAAGCGTCGCGTGCCGAGTGGACTAAGAACTGTCACATCGCGTCCGCTCGCATCAGTGAATGCGGGGAGTGCTGGATTGTTGCCCGATTGCTGTGCTGACCAACGGTAGTTCGTGATGTTGGGAGTGCCTTGTATATCGTCGGGATCAGTCGAGCCAAGAGCACTGAGGGACACCATGGCGCCGCGCGGACCAACACATTCCACCGTTCGGTCTACGCCAGCTGCCGCATCGGGTGAGATGTTGGGGAACTGCCCGCGGATGTTCAGGTCAACATACACATCATTGGTGGTGTCGTAGAAGGTTCCGCTAATTGTGATCTCCCGCGTTGGCCATTTGATGAGTCCGAGGAGTGCGGTGGGTGCGGTCACCATATTCCCGTTGCGCCCGCCGCTTCCGAGCCTGGTACTTGCGAAGAGGCGCGCGCCGTCAGGAAAAACGATGCGACTCTCGGTGGCGTTGATCGGCGTCACTGTGGCCCAACGAATGGGCACAGGGTTGATCAACACGCTCTCCGAAGCAGTGACGCCGCTCAGGGTGAACGGTGCTGTTGCACGCGCGACGACCCACGAGAGTTGCCCACGACAGACTTCGCCGGGTCCGCAGTTTGGCGCACTGAAAGCGCTTGAACCGTCGATGGGCACCACCACTGTCTCACTACCCTTCCGAAGTGTGATGGTTGAGCCAGTGCCGGCGAGATTCCAGCGATAGCTGTCTTGAGGGATTTCCGGCGGATCGAACGTTCCTTCCTCACAGACTGCATTGGGGACGCCTGTGGGTGGGCCAGCGTCTGCGAGACCGGCATCGACCGGGCTCAAGTCTCCAGTCACCGCTGGATCGACACAGCTCAGGAAGCAGAGGCGAGCGGGCGTGGAACCCGGCGTTTCAGGTCGACCGAGTGAGCACGACGTAATTAGCTTGCGTCGTGTTCGAATGGCGGGGTCGTCGGGGCGGGTGGTGTCGCGGGTCGCGCAAGCGGTTTGGGTCACGCCTGTTTGGAAACCAACGGGACAGCCGGGGGCGCCCGAGGGTGCATCCGGGCATGCGGCAAAAGAGGGATTGTCGCGATCGCGACATGCGATGGGGACATCTCGGCAAGGGTCGACAAACACCGCCGAGTTGACGGTTCCATCGAGCGCATTCACTGCGAGCTCCGGCGGCTGAATGCCCACGCTTGTTGACGAGTCGTTAATTCGTCTCGTTTCGTCCGCAAACCAAGCAGGGCGAAACCAGCGCTCGGGCGTGAGGTTCGACAGGGCTCGAACAACTGTCACCCGCCCCTCGGTTCAGAGTGGTGTCTTCGCTATTGCGGGCTGAGTCCCACGGCATCCAAGATCTCCCGACGGGCGGCCACGACCAGAATCGTTTGGCCGGGCTCATGCCAGGACATTTCTCGCGAAGTGATCAGCGCTAGGGTGTGGCGGTCGCATGCGGCCTTCATTTCCGCGAGAACTCGCTCCGAGAGTTCGGCACGGGGTTGTGACGTGTAGAGAACGCCGACGCCGCTCTTCCTCCAGCAGCGGCGATGATCCTCGTACGGGAACGTGACTCTCGCATCGCGTCGATCCCTCGCCTTCGCGGCGTGCCTGAATTCAGCGTTCGGGTCGTACATGAACCCACCCGCCGACTCCACACGCTCCAACCATGCGCGCAGCCGTGACCGGGCCTCTTGCGTGTCGGTGCCTCCAGCGAATAGTAGTTCTCGTGGCTTGCTCATGCGTCGACCTTGCCAGCGGCAACGAGGACCGGCCAGTCAAACCCAAAAGTGCGCGGCGCGAACCTAGAAGTGCGCGGACGCGAACCCGGAAGTGCGCGGCGCGCACTTTTCGAGCGGACCCTCAGCCTCAAGACGACGAGGCCCGAAGCCACCACAGGTCGGGCTCGTTTTCGTCCACGGCGCCAAACCCGAAAGTGCGCGTCCGCGAACCTGGAAGTGCGCGCCGCGCACTTTTGAACTCGCCTCAGTCACAGCCTCCGACTCGGTCACAGCCTCCGCCTCGGTCACGGCCTCCGCCTCAGTCACAGACTCCGCCTCAGTCACAGCCTCCGCCTCAGTTCGCCCCCGCCGTCGCAGCGCTCGGCGCCGAAACACCCGGCGTAGTCCGCTCCTCACGCGGCCTCGGCAGCTCTCGCGCAACATCCAGCTGCGCATCACAGAACGTCCGCCAATCCTCAATCGTCGGGTCTGCTGCGCCCACTGCACCACTCGCACACGCACCGAGTGCTTGCGTCGCGCGATCCAGAATCGGATGGGCTGTGCGCACGAAGGCCTCACGCATCGCAAGGCGCGCATTCGCATCGGCGCGCACGGATGCGGGGAGCGGCACATTGGCCATGCGGCGGGCGAGCTCAAGGAGGGCCGAGCCCGTCACGCCACGCGCGACGATATGCGTGCTGAGCTCGCTTGAATTCACGCCCTGCATCGCCTGCCAGAGGGTCACGACCGAACGGCCGCTCTCGGTGAGCCAGGGCGTCCAGCGCGTCTCGATGAAGGTGCCCATGCCATCCAAGGTGAGCGCGTCGTCGGGCACGGGCGCTGGGCTCGCAAGGAGGCTCTGCGCGGCGCGCACGAGTGGCTCAAGCTGCGGGTCATCGGCATCGACGGTCGCGGGCAACTCGGGGAGCTCAAGGCCCTCGATGCGCACACGTGGCGCCTCCTCATCGCGCTCTTCGAGGGCGGCCTCACCCGTCAGGCGTCGCTCGGGCAACGTGGATGCGCTCGGGCCGCCGCATCCGATGATCGGCGCAAACGTGAGAAGGGCAACCACGCAAGCCGAAGCTACGTGATTGCCCTTGAGGTGACTGCGCTCGGTGATGTCAGCGCTCCATGTCCGCGCGAAGGTCGCGGAAGGTCTTGCGCGTCTCGGCGTCGAGGCCGGGCAGCTGGAGAAGGCAGTGCGCGAGTGGCTGCGCGACGCAGGCCACCTCGATGGGCGACGAGGCCGGGCGAATGAGCCCGTAGAGCAAGCCCTCGGCATGCGGGCGCGCCGTCTGGTCGACATTGGCGAGCACCACAAGGGCGATCATGCCGACCGTCGTGATCCAATCCGGTGGCCCAAAGATCATCGACTCCAGCGCGCGCTTGCGCACCGAATCCTCCCAGCCCTCATCGATGAACGCGACGATGAGCGCGGCCGCGAGCTGCACACGGAACCACCAATCCGGAAGCTTGAAGGGCGAGGGGCCGGGCTTGCCGTCGGGGTACACCGCACGTGGGAGCGCGGGCATGATCACCATCGTCGAGAGCACTTCATTCACCTTGTCGAAGCCAAGCTCCTTGGCCGTGCGACGCGCCATCTCTGCCCACGTGGGCCCGTGAAAGCGCGAGGCCGCGAGGCGTGCGACCGCGATGGCAACTTGCTCCGAGGCAGGAGGCAAGATCGCCTTGGTCGCGATGCCCTCATATTTGAATAGTTCGTAAACAGTCTTCTGCGCGGGCTGACGCGGGTCGGGTGTCGGCATCTCCTTGATCTCGACATCCACGGCCACGCCCATCTCGCCAAAGAGCATGGCGGCAGCGCGCATCGCAGAGGGTGCTTCCAGCGAGGAGAGCTGGAGCTTGATCGGCCCCTTCTTGAACTCGTCCATGCCCTTCTGACGAATCTGCTCACGCACCGCATCGACGGCTTGCAGCACCGACTCAGGACGACGCGGAAGGAAGCCGAGGAAGGGCGTGATCGCAAAGGCGAGCGTCTGTGCGCGGCTCGTCCTGTTGCCCGGAGCGTTGTTGGCCGCGAGCGCCTCGAGCGCATCACGCGAGGGCTTGTCGCCCGTCTTCACGTAGCGCGCGTAGTGCACGCTTGGCTGCGCCCACTCATTGCCCGGCTCGCGTGCGAGCACCCACTCGTACTGCTTGATCGCATCATCGTGACGGCCGAGATCGAGCGAGAGGTCGCCGAGATCAAGACGCACCGAGACATCGTCAGGCTGCTTGGCGAGCGCCTCTTCGAAGGCCTTCTGCGCCTTGTCCACCTCACCGCGATCCCTCAGCACACCGGCGAGGAAGACCGCGCTCAAATACGTCGGGCGCGCTGCATGCTCGGCCTCGACGACCGCGAGTGCTTCATCGACCTGACGACCCAGGCGCAGCGACTTCGAGAGCGTGAAGACAAGCGCGGGCAGATCCTTGTGATGTGCCTGTACGCGACGCACCGCCGTCGTGATGTGATCGGCTGCCGCCTTGCCGTGCGTCATGCCGAGCTCGGTCTGCACAAGACGCTGCAAGCCGAGGTCGAAGACACGCGCCGCCACGGTCGCATCGATCGTCTTGGCGACGTCATCGGTGAGCCACTGATCGAGCCAGGTGCCGTAGGGGAGGTCAGGGCGCACGGCCATCACCTGCACGAGCAACTCAAGCGCCTCAGGGAGCTTGCCCGCCTTCTGCAAGAAGACAGCGCGCAATGCGACCACGCCGTAGAAGGTCGTTGGCTCAAGGGGCACAAGCGAGAGCGCGTCGGGAGCCGCCGCAAAGAGTTGCGTAGCAACCTCAACCTGCTCTGCATTGCCCGGCGCGGTGGCAAGACCCAGCGAGCATTGCTGCGCTGCCGCTTTGAAATCACCCGAGGCGAGTGCCGCCTTCGCAGCTTCGAGCGCCTTCTCCGGTGAGACCGGCACTGTGCCCGGCGGCGGTGAGGGCTGGTTGTTGGGGGGCGTGGAGGGCGTGTTGTCGTTGGAAGCCATGGGGCCGAGAGAATGCAAAAACGAAGCAACAATGTCGACGGCCAACCCGCTCCTTCCGCCGAAAAGAGCAGGTACGCGCGTTCACGCACGCTGGGGCCGCGCGGCATCCGCCGTTGACGCGCGAGTCAATCCACCGCGCTCGCTACTGCGCGAGCGCCTCGTCCATCCCACTGAGGAGCGAGGTTGGGTCCGACTCATGAAAGAAGTGTTGAAAGCGCGGGCGATGCGCATCGACGTTCATGATCGAGCCACTCGCCTCAACGAAATAGGTGCGCGGCACGTAGCCGCCATCGGTTGCATAGCGACTTGCGATGGCAGGCTCGGCATCGACATCGAGCAAGACCATGTGCATGCGCTGCGCGCGCTCCACGATGCGCGGGTCTTCAAAGACATGCATGAAGTTGTGGCAGTGGCCGCACCAATCGGCGTGCATCACGACACAGACAGGCTGGTGGTCGTTCCCAGCGCGACGCATCGCTTCCTCGTGCGTGACCCAGTCAATCTGTGCGCGATTCCAGCCATCGCGCGAGGGCTCCGCGGCGGCGGCAAACGATGGCACCTCGGGTGTGCGTGCAGAGGCCGACACGCGAAACGTCGGCTCGGTGGGTGAGCAGGCGACTGCGAGTGTGGCGAGGGCAAGGGCGAGGAGCAGACGAAGCATGCCCGCGCAGCTTACAGAGGTCGCTCTACGCGTCCGAGGTAAAACCGCCCGATGCGCGCGCTCCTCCTCCTCGCACTGCTCTCGCTCTTCGCGCTCTCCGCGTCCTGCAGGCCGAACGCCTCACGTGAAGCGTCGGCCGCGCCGGTTCAGGGTCCGCACATTCGCTTTGAGGCTGCAGGCGCGGGCGAAGTGAGCGCGCTTGTCGAACGTTTTGCACGCAGCGCACGCGCAGAGGGTCGCCTGCCCCTGGTCTACGTCGGTGCGACCTGGTGCGAGCCCTGTCGCTACTTTCACGAGGCCGCAGAGCGCGGCGAGCTCGATGCGGAGTTCCCAGCGATGGCGCTGCTGGAGTTCGACCAAGATCGAGATGGCGAGCGCCTCAACCTAGCCGGCTACCGCTCGCGGATGATCCCGCTCTTCGTCGTGCCGAACGAGAACGGAAGCGCGAGCGAGCGACGCATCGAGGGCTCGATTCACGGGCCAGGGAGCCCCGCGCAAATCGCACCACGACTGCGCGCGATCCTGATCCCTCCAAGGTGAGCGCTCCGAGTCGCGTTGGTCAGCGCGTTGCGATGAAGATGCTCATGCCGATCACGTAGAGCGCGACGAAGGCAACGAGGGCGAGCACCGTGCGGCGCCATGCGGGCGTTCGGTAGTAGGCCATGACATCGGCCTTTGCCTTGGCTTGGAGGGCTTCGTTGTGCGCATGGAGGAGGTCGAGTCGACGTTGCTCTCGCACATGGACTGCCGAGTCGGGGTCGCCTGCGATCCGCGCGAGCTTGGAGACGCATCGCCTCGCACCAAAGCGGCTCCATACGCTGAAGCACTCGACCGAGTGCGTGCCGTCGGAGGCCTCGATCGCGTACTCCACCGAGCGACTCGAGGTGCGGAGCGTGAAGCCGAATGCGGTGTCGGAGGCGGTGAGTTCCTCGCGCGAGAAGAGCCCGCGCACGATGAGCGCATCGCCAGCGCGCCACATCACGCGCACGAGGCTGAGCACGAAGGCCAGAAGGGCGAGGGAGATGAGCACGCCAAAAACGCCTCCCGCGCTGGGCGCTTCCACCAGGTGAACGATGGAGCCGACGCTCGCGCTGACCCCGATGGCGACGAAGCCGACCGGCACAAAGAGAGCGAACGCGGGGCGGCGCACGGCGATCAGCATGTTTGAGGAGCTAGCCGCACACGTGACGCATGTCGAGAAGACGCAAAAAAGCCCGCTCTCGCGGGCCTCTCGCTTCGCTTTCCCGAAGGGAAATGAGTGACGACTTACGCCGTAAGCACGGCAGCCGCTTCTTCGACAGACTTGGTGCTGCGGTAGACGCGCTCAAGAAGACGCGCAGTGCGATCCCACGAGTGGTCGCGGAGCATCGCGCGCTTCTGCGTCGCACGGAACTTCGCGCGCTCTTGGAAGGCGGAGGCTGCACGCATCATCGTGCCGTAGAGCGCCTCGGCGGAGCCCTCCTCGAAGGTGAAGCCCGTGCCTGAGTTGAGCTGTGCATCGGCATCCACCACAGCATCGGTGATGAGGCCCTCCGCGCGCGCGACGGGGAGCGCGCCGTAGCGCTGCGCCTGCAATGCAAAGAGCGCGTAGCCGTCTTCGAGTGCGGGGAGAACGGCCAAATCCGCGGCGCCGAGAAGGCGATGGAGCATCGCGCTTGTAGCGTTCTCTTGGACCACGATGCGGTCGCTGTAGCGACGTGCGAGGTCGGCATCGTCCTCGTGTGCGGCGCCCTCGGAGAGGATGACGATCTGCACATCGTTCTTCGCAAGGCGCGGAAGGATGGTGTGGAACGCGCGCTCATCGGCACGGTCGCGGAGGTGCGCGAGGAAGAGCGGCACATCGTCACGAATCGGAAGGCTATGGGCCTGCTGCACGGCGGCCTTGTTGCGCAGCTTGCCAACGCCCACCTGGCCCGCCTCCATCGCATCGAAGCGAATGTCGACATGCGGGTCGGTGGCTGGATTCCAGATCGACGCATCGACGCCATCGAGCACGCCAGAGAACGCTTTGCCGCGTGCGCGCAAGACGCCTTCAAGGCCTGCGCCGCCTGCATCAATGACAAAGCGCGAGGCGAGCGAGGGCGCGGGCGCGACGATGCGCGTCGCATATTGAAAGCCCGCCTTGAGCATCGAGACGCGTCCGAAGAACTCGACGCCATCGATGCCGAAATGCTTTGGCGCAAAGCCAAGCTCGGCGAGGAGGGCCTTCTCGAACGAGCCCTTGCGCGCGAGGTCGTGCACCGTGAAGACGGTCGGAATCGCGGCGAGTGCGGGCTGTGCGGCGAGGAGCACGGGGAGTGCGCCGCAGGGCCAGCCAAGAAGGTGAATCACGTCGGGCAGCGTCTCGCCTTGGTCCACGCGACGCAGGAGCCACGCGATGATCGCGCGTCCAAATGCGCCCCAGCGACGGGCTCCGAGCGGGCCCTCTTCATCGACGCTCGCGTCGGCCGGAAAGAGCTCTTCGTGCGCGAGGAAGGACAAATCCACGCCGGCTGTCGTGCGCCCCTCGTAGAGCGCGAGCGTGCGCTTGGCGCCCTCGCTATCGACCTCAAGACGCACGAGGCGTCGCGCGAGATGACGCGCCTGTGGGTCGATCGAAGCCCAGAGTGGCGAGACGACATTGACCTTATGGCCAAGGCCACGAAGCGCCTTGCTGAGCGCACCGGCAGATTCTGCAATCGAGGAGGAGCCGCGGTAGTGCGCAAGCTCGGGAGTAACAACGAGGACGTCCATGTGCGCGCGAGCCTAGTACTTCTGGCCGGAACTGCGTTCCGGTTTTTCGAGTAGGCCGCCCCAGAGGCGGTCGACGGACCGAAAGCGGTCGACGGAGCGAAAAGCGCGCAGCCACACGCCTGGCAGAAAAAACGAAGTCCGAACTTCCGGTCCGGGAAGCGAAACCTCTTGAACACCCGCGCGACACGGGTGCTCAATCATGAAATGAGGATTTCATTTTCGTACGACTACGCGAGCTGTGTGAGGGCCTCAGAGCGGACGTCGTGGCGGGTGGAAGACCTCATCCCGGAGGGCACCCGCCTCGATCTGACGCGACCTCTCTTGCCGAAATCACTCTCTGCTGCGCCCATCGCATGCCTCGATGCGCCCGCACAGTTGATGCTCAATCACCTGGCCGGAAACGCATATCTCAATCTGTTCTCATTCGTCGAAGAGTTCATTCTTGCAACGGTGGTGCAGCAGGCAGGTGCGGAGCTCTTTGGCGACCCGGACAACATGCGTGCGCTGGTTCGCTTTGCGGATGAAGAACTCAAGCATCAACAGCTCTTCGCCCGCTTTCGAAAGGCATTTGATGCTTCGTTTGGCCACCCTGCGCGTGTGCTTGAGACGGCAAAGCAGGTCGCTGGCGCGGTCCTCGACAAGAGCCCGCTTGGGGTGATGCTCATCATTCTTCATATCGAATTGATGACGCTCGACCACTACACCGAGAGCGTGCGCGGTGATGAGACGCTGGATGGATTCTTCGCGACGCTGCTTGAGAAGCACTGGCTGGAGGAGTCGCAGCACGCGCGCATCGATGCGCTGGAGTTGGCCAAGCTCGCGAATGTCGCGAGCGATGCGCAGGTCGCCGTGGCGGCGCGTGAGTATCTCGACCTGCTTGGGGCCTTCGATGGCCTGCTCGCGATGCAGGCGCAGATGGATGTCGAGACGCTCGCGGAGGCGCTCGGACGTGTGTTCACCGAGGAGCAAGCCGCAGCGATTGTGGAGGCGCAGCACCGAGGGTATCGGCGCACTTTCCTCGTGGCGGGTATTCGCACACCGCGCTTTGCGAAGGTCCTCACCACCCTCGCGCCAGAGACCGCCACCGCTGCGGACGCGCTTGCCACGGCCTGGTGCCCATGAGCGCTTTGCCGCTGACAGACCCTGCGTTTCAGAAGCTTCGCAACATGCTCGGGGAGGCCGAGGCGAATGCGTTGAGCGAGGAGATTCTCCGTAAGCTCGGGCTCACCGCGATCGTCACGCCCAATGATCGGCTCCGTTTTGGCAACGCGCTCGTCGAGCGTGGCGGCCTCGTGGCAGCGATCGGGGGCGCCATCCGCGTGCAGGCATTCTTGCTGGGCGCGAAGGAGTAGGGCGCGGGCGCTTGGATGCGCATTGAAGCGCCCATGTGAGAATCATATCGAGATATGAGCGCGTTGCTTGTGGCCGGCGCGCGGCTGAGCGAATCCGTGTTCTGCGCGCAGCGACCCGTGTAGCGTCACTCACAGCATGAAGATTCAGCACGTTGGGTTCACACAGCTCGCTCTCGCGACGGCGATCACGGTGGCAGGCTGCCCCTCGCCCGACCCCGTCGACGGCGGGTTTGTGGATGCACCGCTCGCCGCGCCCGACACGGGGCCGCTCTGTGGGGAGCCAGCGGCGTTTGAGATCGGCAGCCCCGAGGGCCATCCGAGTCCGCTCGGCGCAGCAGCGGGTGAGGCACGCGCAGGACGCGTCACCGCAGCGGATCTTCCGGCCGACCCAGCCAGACTCGCGACCTGGAGCGCAGGCGACTACGTGCTTGCGAATGACCGCGTCGCGCTCGTTGTCTCCAGCGCTGAGCACTTCGATGTGTACGACCCGCATGGTGGCCGTGTGCGCGGCCTTGCACGCGTGGAAGGCGGAAGGCTGACGGCTCCGGCGGACTTCAACCTGGCCATGCTCGGGCTCGGCAGGTTGGTGGTGGGCACCACCTCGGTGACCGTGCTGCACGATGGAAGAGACGGTGCACCCGCGACGATTCGTGTGGCCGGAACGCTCGTCGGAATCCAGGCGCTTGGCCCCTTGCTCGAGACGCTCTTTGTGAGCCGCTTCGAGGGGCTCCCGGTGGCGCTCGACTTCGTGCTTGAGCCCGACGCGAGCATGGTCGATGTCCGCATCGCGCTTCGCACGCGAGGGATGCAGGCCAATGTTCCGTTCGCGACGACGGCCTTCTTTCAATCGTTTCGCATGCCCGTGTGGAACGAGACGGGAGGCTTCGCCGCACCGACCGCACCCCAGCGCTACATGCTCTTTGAGGATGCGGATGCGAGCAGCTTCGCCTGGGTTGCGCCTGCGAATGCCGACGGAAGCGCAGGCAGCGTCTCACCGCTCTTCTCGACGGGCGGCTTCGACTTCTTCAGCTCTCCCGCAGGCGTTGTGCCTCCCTGCACCGAGCAAAGCTTCGCCCTCGGTCGATTCGCGATCGGTGAACGCAACGGCATGAATGGCGTGCAGCGCGTCATCGCCCGAGAGCTCGGCGAGAGCACAAGGCGCATCGAGGGCGTGCTGACCAGTACAGACCCCTTGGCCATCGCAGGCGCACGCGTTCACCTCACGCGCGCATCCGACGA
>JBILQT010000299.1:0-8535 GCA_044373065.1 Sandaracinaceae bacterium | reverse complement strand
TCCCAGATGACGCAGAATTGCTCTTCCTCAAGGGCGCCGCGCTGCATGCGAAGGGGCAGTTTGAGCAAGCCACAGGGCCGCTCGTTCAGGCCGTACAGACCGACCCGCGCATGCGCTTTGGGCAGCCGTATTTGCTCGCGGGCGATTGCCTCTACGAGCTTGGCCGCTTCGATGAGTCGATCGACGCGTACGACCGCTTCCTCTCGGTGAACACCTCATCGATCGAAGGCCACGTGAAGAAGGCGCGCGCACACGCGAAGGCCAACGAGGGCGAGGCCGCAAAGCGCGACATTCGGGAGGCACTCTCGATCTGGCAACAGATTCCGGGCTTCCAGCGAAGGGCGCAGTTTGGTTGGTGGGTGCGCGCGCAGCTCGCACGCCTCATCGGCTGAGACGCTTGATCAGGTCACCCGGACGTCGATCTGGTAGGCGCCGCATGAGGTCGACCAGGCGCGCGGGATCACACGGATGTAGAGCGTGCCGCTGTCGTCCGAATCGAAGACACCGTTCGCGCACTCGGTTTCGATCTCGACGGTCTCCGAGGCGCTCCCGCTTGCGGCGCCATTGCATCCGCGACCGACAAAGTTGTCCGGTGAGCCAGCGGCGCAGGAGCTGTCGTCGTTCGCCGTGTCGCAGGCGT
The DNA here is from genome assembly GCA_044373065.1 of Sandaracinaceae bacterium. Lineage (GTDB taxonomy): Bacteria > Myxococcota_A > Polyangia > Polyangiales > Sandaracinaceae > JAFLCL01. The sequence goes on along the minus strand of JBILQT010000299.1, from coordinate 7,895 downwards.
AGTAGGCGACGAGCTCGTAGTCGGCGCCCGCTGGGATGTTGCTCAGCGTCACGTTGATGCGTGGGTTGCCGCCATCCGAGCCATCGGTCACCGGGTAGGCGAACCAGTCCTCGTTGCCCGCAGCGTGAATGTTCATCCCGCTGATGGTGAACGAGGGGTTGTCGCTGTCGTTCAAGCGCATCCCCGCACGCGCGGAGGTGTTCGAGTTGTTGGGCTCTGCCGCATCGGGAAGGCAACCGCAGCGCCCTTCGACGCATGTTCCGCCGCCGCTGCAGGTGCCGCACGAGAGCGCTTCGCCACATCCGTTGTCGGGCGCGCCGCACTCATAGCCGAGGGCCATGCAGCTCGTGGGCGTGCATGAGCAGCCCATGCCCATCGGGACGTAGGGCGCCGTGCAGGTGAAGCCGCAACGGCCCATCGCATCGCAGGTTCCCATCGCGTTCGCGGGCGTCATGCAGGGCGTACCGCATCCGAGACGACAGCCGTTCGCAGGCATATTCGCCATGTCCGGCACACAGGCTGCGCCGCAGAGATGCGTCCCTGTCATGCATGAGGTGGGGCCCGCGTCGCGCCCGCCGTCGCGACCAGCATCGGCTCCCGAAGGCATCGGCGCATCCGAACGAACGGCGAACGCATCGATGCCAGCGTCGTCCTCACCAGGGCCCGTGCGTCCATCGGCGCAGCCGACACCAAGACTGCCGCCCACCAAAGCGGCACACGCGAAAAGCAAAGCGCGGGAGTTCATCGCTTCATCATCGATGACCTGCCCTGATCTTTCAACCGCCCCGCTCGCGCCGGAGTCAGTGCATCCGAATCCAGCCGGTGATCACGCAGAGGAAGGCACTCGCCAGGCACATGAACGCGACGACGGCGACCACGCCCATGCCGACGGCAAATCCCACGCGACTTTGGTCGGTGCTGATCGAGGAGGAGGGTTGTCCGACGGGCGCCGCGACATCGCGCGGTGAGCTGAAGGGGACGGGAATCGAGTGCCCGGCTGGGCCCGTCAGGCGCGGGGTGTTGCTCGAGATGGGCTCAAGCTGACGCTCCAGGTCGTCGAGCAGCGTGCGGACTTCTTCACCACTCGAGGGGCGCGCCTCAGGCGCCTTGGCGATGAGCCGCATGATGAGCGCGTCGAGCGCTGCGGGGATGCCAGGCACAAGCATGCTTGGCGGTGTCGGCTGCTCGGTGAGATGCGCGGCAAGAACGCGCGCGACGTTGTCGTACGGAAAGACGACGCGACCTGTGATCGCCTCGTAGAGCGTGGCGCCAAGCGCATAGACATCGGCGCGTGCGTCGACGCTCGAGCTCTGTGCTTGCTCAGGCGCGAGATACCAAAGCGTGCCGAGTGTGAGCTGCCCGTGCGTGCGCTTCTCGCCGTGCACAAGACGCGCAATGCCGAAGTCGGCCACCTTCGCGAGCTCACCCTGCCCGTCCCGCACAATCATGATGTTCGCGGGCTTTACGTCGCGATGAACGATGCCGCGCGCATGGGCGTGTCCAAGGCCTGCCGCGACTTGCTTGATCAAGCGCACCGCGCGGATCGGATTGACGCGGCCCTCGCGCTTCACGAGGTGCGCGAGCGTCTCGCCGTTCTCGATCAACTCCATGACGATGGCCCAGGTGGAGCTATCGCCGACGAAGTCGAAGACGGTCACGACGTGCGGGTGATTGAGCTGCGCCATCGCCTGCGCCTCTTGGCGAAAGCGGCCCGCGCTCTGCGGGTCATGCATCAGCATCGGATGCAGCAGCTTCAGCGCGACGCGACGACCCAGCACGCTATCGGTCGCTGCATACACAGCACCGTTGCCGCCTTGTCCGAGGTTTCCCTCGATGACGTATTTGCCGATCCGTGTGCCGATCGGGAGCGCTGGGGTTGGGCTAAACAGAAGCGCATCGTCGCGTCGGCTCGGCCTCTTGGACAGAGAAATCTTCTACGGCGCTTGGCGCAACCGAAGCGGAGCCTGATAGACGCGAGACCTACGCATGAAGCCGCTCTTCTTCGCCACGCGCGCACATCTCCTTGTCTGTGTCGGGCCGCAATGCAGCAAGCGGGGCAGCCGTGAGCTTCTTGCGCGGGCGACCTCGCATCTCGAGACGCAGAAGCTGGCCTACTACAAAGAGGGCGGCTCCATTCGACTCACGGCGACGGCCTGCCTTGGCGCGTGCGCGCATGGACCGAACCTCACCGCGTACTTTGGCGACGCGAGCGGGACGCTCTGTGAGGCCTGGTATTCGGGCGTGGACGAGAAGCGGCTGAATGCGATCGCAAGCGCGCTCCATGAGGGCAACGACCCTCCCGACGAAGGCCGCTACGATCAATGACGTGGGCCACGGTCGCTGATAGCCTGGGGGCGCCGCATGACTGACGAACGCATCAAGAAGAGCACGGTTCCCGGATTCGCGTTGCCCAACCCGCCAGCGGTTCAGGTCACACCGATGGACCTGGAGGATGAGGTCACCGAGGCGACTCCTCCGTCCGTTGTCGAGATCGATGCGGCGAGCGTGGAGCCAAGGCCCTTCGAGCGCGCCCCACAACCGGCGCCTGCACCCTCCGCGCAGGCAGAGAGCGCGCGCCGCAGGGGGCAGCCTGCCGTCGACATCGACCTCGTCTACGAGCGTCGCAGCGCGCCACTCCCGGATTCGCCGTGGGTCTTCTTGGAGATCTGGACGCAGAACACGATCTACGCGCTCGACTCGCGGATGATCTGCATCGATGTGATCGATCAGCTCAGCAAGCGAAGCCTTGGTGAGCACGCGCTTCGCGGGGCGCGTCTTGTCGGGGGACAGACACGCGATGGCGCGACGCTCGAGCTCTCGCATCCCTTCCCGCGGCCCGGCTCCGAGGCGGTGTTCGAGCAGCTTCAGGGGCGGCATGTGCGCTTCTCGCAGACGTCGAGCGTGACGCGCGTGGTGATGCGGCTTCGTGTGCTGACGGTGGCGCAGGAGCAGCTCTTGCCGACCTGGGAAGAGGTCACGGGCAGCCGCAAGTTGCCGACGACCTGAGCGCGCCGACGACCTGAGCGCGCTTCATCCACGAAGACGGAAAGAAGAAAGGCACCCTCTCGGGTGCCTTTTCCTTTGGGGCGTTAAGCCTGGTTCAGCTCTTCGCAGGCTCAGCGTTCTTGCTGATGCCGACGCCGCCGATGCGCATGCCGTAGAACGAGCGGTGCACGAAGTACGCACTGATCACGAACATGATGGCGCCGATGATGAGGCGCGTGGAGCGGCCCTGTGACTCGCCAAGAAGCTCTGCGAGGTCGACGGCGAGGAGGCCGAAGAGCGTCGTGAACTTGATGACCGGGTTCATGGCAACCGACGACGTGTCCTTGAAGGGGTCGCCGACCGTGTCGCCAACGACGCATGCGTCGTGAAGCGGTGTGCCCTTCATGCGGAGCTCGGTCTCGACGACCTTCTTCGCGTTGTCCCAAGCGCCGCCTGCGTTGGCCAGGAAGAGCGCCTGGAAGAGGCCGAAGAGCGCGATGGCGATGAGGTAGCCAATGAAGAGGTAGCTATCGAAGAACGCGAAGGCGAGCGAGCCGAAGAACACCGTGCAGAAGATGTTGAACATGCCCTTCTGTGCGTACTCGGTGCAGATCTGAACGACCTTCTTCGAGTCTTCCGTGGAGGCCTTCTCGACGCCCTCTTCGAGCTTCATGTTGGCCTTGATGAACTCGACTGCGCGGTAGGCGCCGGTCGCGACGGCCTGGTTGGCTGCGCCGGTGAACCAGTAGATGGTCGCGCCGCCAGCGATGAGGCCGAAGAGGAAGGGCGGGTAGAGAATCGTGAGATTCTGAAGGCTCGAAGCCTCGATGCCCGTGAGGTTGAAGATGACCGAGAAGATCATCGTCGTGGCGCCAACGACTGCCGTGCCGATGAGGACGGGCTTCGCGGTTGCCTTGAAGGTGTTGCCTGCGCCGTCGTTCTCCTCGAGGAGATCCTTGGCCACATCGAAGTTCGGCTCGAAGCCGAAGTCCTTCTTGATGTTCTCCTTGATGCCCTCGATGTTCTCGATGAGCGAGAGTTCGTAGACCGACTGCGCGTTGTCCGTGACGGGGCCGTAGCTGTCCACGGCGATGGTGACCGGGCCCATGCTGAGGAAGCCGAAGGCTACAAGGCCGAACGCGAAGACGGGCGAAACGTCGACGCCGTTGACCGTCATGATTGCGCCCATCGCCTCGGCGGTGCCTGCGTCCATCGTGGTGACGAAGTACGCGACGCTCATGAGCGCGATGAAGACCATGCCCATCCAGTAGGCGGAGAAGTTACCGGCTGCGAGGCCTGCGAGGACGTTGAGCGATGCGCCGCCTTCCTTCGAGGCTTCGACAACCTCACGGACGTGCTGCGAGTCGGTCGAGGTGAAGGCCTTGATGACCTCGGGGATGATCGCGCCTGCTGCCGTGCCGCAGCTGACGATGATCGAGAGCTTCCACCAGAGCGTCTGGCTTCCGCCGACCTCGGGGATGAGGAAGTAGCTGACGACGAAGGTCGTGATGATCGAGATGATCGAGGTGAGCTGAACGAGCTGCGTGAGCGGCGTCTCGAAGTTGAAGCGGACGAGGTTGCCGAAGCGGCTGCGCTGCACCGTGTCGTTCAGGAAGTACGAGACGCCGCTCGCGATGACCATCGTGATGCAGTTCGCGAAGACCCAGACCAGGAGCGTGGTGCCGACCTCGGGGTTCGCGCGCGAGATGGCGAGCGTGATGAACGAGATGAGCGCGACGCCGGTGACGCCGTAGGTCTCGAAGCCGTCTGCCGAGGGGCCGACCGAGTCGCCTGCGTTGTCGCCTGCGCAGTCAGCGATGACGCCTGGGTTACGTGCGTCGTCTTCCTTGATCTTGAAGACGATCTTCATGAGGTCGGAGCCGATGTCGGCGATCTTCGTGAAGATGCCGCCTGCGATGCGGAGCGCCGATGCACCGAGCGATGCGCCGATGGCGAAGCCGATGAAGCAGAGGCCTGCGTACTCGCCGGGGACAAAGCAGAGGATGCAGATGAAGAGCACGAGCTCAACCGAGATGAGCAGCATGCCGATGCTCATGCCGGCCTTGAGCGGAATCGCGTAGACGTCGTAGCCCTTGCCGCGAAGCGAGGCGAAGGCCGTGCGCGAGTTGGCGAAGGTGTTGACGCGGATGCCGTACCAGGCGACCGCGACCGAGCCTGCGATGCCGACGATGGCCGAGACGAGGATCAGCAAGACCTGCCCGACCGTGAACCCGGCGAAGGCGCCGAAGTAGACGGCCATGATCGTGCCGATGAACATGAAGAGGACGCCGATGAAGCGCACCTGCGTGATGAGGTACGTGCGGCACACCTGGTAGATGAGCTCGGAGATCTCAAGCATCGCCTTGTGCACGGGCAGGGCCTGGAGCTGCTGGTAGATCAGCAGCGCGAAGCCGAGGCCCAATGCGGCGACCGCGAGGCCGCTCATCAGGAGCGTCCTTCCGTCGACGCCGAGCATCGTCACGGTGCTGAAATCCGGAAGGACGATGTTGGCTTCGCCACCCACGTGGTGGTCTTGGGCGAAGGCGGTGGCACCCGAGACGAATAGCGTCGCGAAAAGTGCCGATACCACAGAGGTCGCTTGGACCAGGGTGGAACGAATGGACGTGCTGAGCCTCGACATGGATCGCATCTCCTCGAGATGTGCTGCTTCGTTGCGGAAGCGCTTCTTGCGGGCCGATTCGCGTTTCGGGGTTGAAACGCCACGGCTGCCTGAAAGGCGGCGCCTCATAGCAAGGGCGTTTCAAAGTGTCCAACGGGCCTGAGGCGTTCGCCCAAAGCAGCGGGCGCTCAGCGCCGCAGGAGATGCATCACGACGCCGGCCTGTCCCTCCGCAACACGCACGCCCTGCAGGGCCGCACGCACGCAGCCCTCCTGCGGTGAGCCGCGCAGATCCCCCGCGAGGGTGATCGCCACGGAGCCGTCGGCGGCATAGGCGACATTCACCACGACCGAGTTGCGATCGGCACAGGCCAGCACGTCCTCGCGGCGTGCATCGAGGCCACGGCGGATCGTCTGCTCGCTCTCGTTCGCCTGCGGCTCGGCGGGCGCCTCGGGGATGCGCAGGGGCGCGTCGTCATCGGCGTCTGGGTCGGCCGGTTCGAGCATCGCGGCCTGCTGACGCAGGATGTCGTCGCCCGTCGGTGCTGGCGTCGTGTCGGCCTCTTCTTCACCGCCCGAGCCCACCTCCGAGAGACGCGAGGGCCCCTCCCCGCGCGGCCGCATCGCGACGCACTCCGGCTCCAGCTCGGCGGCGGTGCAGAGCACCTCGATCGTCCGACCACAGCCGACGGCGCGGTAGTGGTTGTCCTCCACCTTCGTCATCTCCACGCTCGTGCAGTCGAGCACCGCCGTCGCGCGATCACGTGCGGAGGTGTCCGTGTCCCACTGATCGCAGGCGCCGAGAAAGAGCGGGAGGGCGAGCACGGGGGCGAGGAGAAGACGCATCACGGGGCAGCTTAGCCTCACGGCGTCGCAACGCCGAACGCCGTGAGTGCGGCTTCCAGCTCATCGCGCATGCAGCCGAGGCAATCCTCGCGTCGGAAGAAGCCGCAGCCGCGCCTTGGCGTCGCTTCGATCCGCGTGAGGAAGGGGACAACGCGTGCGTCGTGCAGGGCGACGATCGACTCCAGCAGCGCTGCGCGGTCGCGGCAGTCGCGCTCCAACTCAAACGCGGCGACGAGGGCTGCGAGGCTGCCTGGCGCGGAGGCATCGCGGAGGCGCTGTGCGGCTTCTCTCCGCTCGCTCCGTGCATCGCCGGTGGAGACGAGCGCGAAGTCCACGTCGGCGGTGGAGACGGTGGGCACGGGCGGCATGCTGGGCGGGGCGGAGGGCGCTGCGATGACAGGCGCCTCTGTGACACTCGGGGGCTTCGGAGCGGGCTCTGTGGCGGGCGCGGTGAACACCGAGGCAACGCCAGCGCTGATCACGCAGAGCGAGAGTGCCGTGAGACCGAGTGCTGCGTAGCGCGCGCTCTTCGGGACCGTCTTGAGCGACGCGGCCAACGCTCCCGGATCCGTCGAGGGTGCGGGCGCAGGCGTGGGCGCTGCGTGGACCTGCGGCGTGAAGCGCGCGGCCTCCGCGTGCATCGTCTTGGCCTGCGCGAGGTTCTCATTCGAAGCCCGTGGCGGCATGCCAGCGAGCCCACGCAGTTGGTCACGCACCTCGGCCGCACTCGCGATGCGCGCATCCTTCTTTGCGAGCAGGCGCGCCACGAGATCACTCAAGCCCTCGGGCACCTCCACGCGCGACAAGAGTGCATCCGGTGTCGTGGTCAGCTGCCGCGTCACAAGCGCTGTGAACTCGGGCTCGTCAAAGAGCGTCTGCCCCGTGGAGAGCTCCCAGAGGATCACGCCGAGCGCGTAGAGATCCGCCCGCGCATCGACGGCCTCACCGAGCGCCTGCTCCGGCGCCATATAGCCCGGCGTCCCGATGATCATCCCGACGCGCGTGAGCTGTGCGCCCGCTGCAGCCTCGGTTCCGACGAGCCGCGCGATGCCGAAATCGAGCACCCGCACGACCGGCTTCGTCTCACCCGGCCGTGTCTCAAGGACAATGTTCTCTGGCTTCAAGTCGCGATGCACGATGCCGCCCGCATGCGCAGCCACGAGCGCGTCGGCGATCTGCGCGCCGATCTCGATCGCAAAGCGATAGTCCGCCCCACGCCCCTCCATCGCCGCACGCAGACTCGGACCCCGCACGAGCTGCAGCACCAGGTAGGCCCCGCCCTCCGGCAACGTCCCGTAGTCGAGCGCCGTGACGATGTGCGGATGCTCGAGCTTCGCGCTCGCCATCGCCTCGCGCGCAAAGCGCTCCGCCACCGCGCCATCGCCTGCAAACTGCGGGAGAATCACCTTCAGCGCGACCTTCTTATCGAGCCGCAGATGGTGCGC
>JBILQT010000298.1:0-8559 GCA_044373065.1 Sandaracinaceae bacterium | reverse complement strand
GTGGTGCCCATCGCGCCATCGATGATGGCGATGCGCTGCTTCAGAATCTTCTCGAGCGGGTGTTGTGATGACATGGGGCTTCAATCCAATCGCAAGCTCATCGCGCCCTGTCCTTGGAGCGCGAAGACTTGGGTGAAGGGGTGGGATCTGGCTGACTTGGATGTGGCTGGGTGCCGATGGCGAGCACCACTTGGAGGTGCGGTTTCTTCGATTCGCGGCAGGCAACCTCGGCGCTGCTGACGACAAGCCCAGCGGCCTCCAAGAGCTTGCGTACCTGACGCGGTGAGAAGCCCGGATGCCTCTCGCCGTAGCGTGCGGTGACCTCGTGATGGCCATGCTGGTCGAGACAAAGGACCACCGCGCGACCTCCTGGACGCAACACACGCGCACACTCGCGAAGCACCGCTGCAGGATGCTCTGCATAGGTCAGCGTGTGAAAGACGAGCACGGAATCAAACGAGGCTGCATCGAAGGGAAGCGCGTGCACATCGCCCACGCGCGCCTTTGCATGCGGGTGACTGGCGAGCCGCTCCTCTGCTGCCTCGATCAGGCGTGCGTTGAGGTCGATGCATTGAAGAGAGCGGCAGTACGGGGCGATCACGCTCGCCGCTGCAGCATCGCCTGAGCCGACGTCGAGCACATCTCCAAGCTCCAGAAGTGCCGAAAGGCCCATGGACAGCGACTTCCAGCTGCGGCCCGGTGAGTAGTAGCGCTCCATCTCGTGCGTGGCCGAGTCGGGCAGCCCACCACGTCGCTCGGCCTCCAGCTCCACAAGTCGCTGTTTGTCGCTCTGCAGAGTTGGGTCATCTGCATGCGACGCCGACTCCAAGATGCCCTTCGCAGTCTGCGGCAGCGTCTCGCTCGCGAGCGCATAGAAGCACTGATTGCCACTGCGCCTGTCCCGCACGATGCCCGCCTCGCGCAGACGCCCCAGATGGGTGGAGACGCGCGATTGCGAGATGCCCGTGACGCGCACGAGGTCGGTGACGCAGAGCTCGCGATCCGCCAAGAGCGTGCAGAGCCGAATGCGACTCTCATCGCCCAGCACCGTCAGCGTCTCGATCGTCTCCTGGAGGCTCAATGCATCCTTCTATCTGGATGCACGGATAGCGTGCCTGGGTCGGGGCTGTCAACGCGTGACGTTGATTCTGAAGATTGGAGCGCGGAGGAGGGCCCCTCGGCACCCATCACCCGAACGAATTCTGAACACGTTGCGACGCCGAGAACAGGCTGTTACCACGTGGTAACAGGGTCGTTTTCCGACTTTTCGCAGGAAAAGTGAGGTATCGAGCCGCAGCAGCCAGAGACGACCTCGGAGCGGATTCTTGAACGCGTTCAGCGCTCAAAAAAGAAGAGGAGGTGTCGGGCACGCGCCACAACACCTCCTCGTCGCGCGCACTGATACGTGCCTATCGCGAGGCGTCGATGGTCACGATCTGTGCGCGGTGCTCGGCCTGCTGCGAGGAGAAGCCGAGAATGCGGTGCTCATGTCGGACAAAGCGCATCTGATGTGTGTCGACGGGCAGCTCCGCGATCAGCGTCGACCATGTCTGCGTTGCCGGGTCATAGACCTCGACGCTGCGATCCGGTGCGCTCGCCTCCGCGCCCTCGCGGCGACTCGTGCCGCCGAGCAAGACAAGGCGTCCGTCGACCGCGAAGGCCTCGCCAGAGATGCGCACGGCCGGCGGGCATTGGAAGGCCTCCCAGGTGCGCGTAGCGAGTGTGAACGCGAAGCAATCCGGGACGGGGGCGAAGCCGTCGCGCATGCCGCCCATCATGTAGTAGCGGCCCTCGAGCACAGCACCCGCGAAGGCGCGACGTGTTCCGGGCATCACCGCGCCCGTGATCTCCTCACAGGCGCCGAGGGGCGATGCGGGGCCCTCGTGCTCCAAGGTCGCGTGGTCGACGGGGCAGCGAAGCACGCTGTCCAGATGCACGAACTGCGTGTCCTCGGGGCGCGTCTCGTCGTAGTCGAGTCCACCGAATACCCAGAGCGCGTCCCCCGCGTAGGCAGCTCCGAACTGCGTGCGTGGGCGTGGCAATGCGTTCCGCACTGTCTGCCATGCGGGGGCTCCGTCTCGAATCACGAAGGCATCGGCGTAGGTGCGTGAGCCATCACCATCGTGACCAAAGCCGCCGACGGAAATGGTTGCGGATGGGTGGTGAAGCGCTGTAGGCGCTGAGGAGGGGCGCCCAGACCCTCCTTGGGATGAATCGTCATGCGTCACAGAGACGAGGGATTGGCGTCCCTCAGGGAGCGCCGGGCCTTCGAACCAACGCAGCGAGGGCAGGTGAAGGCGGTGCGTCGCCGTCTCGAAATTGTGGGGCTGGAAGTCGTGCTGCCCCGTCGAGTTGTTGCCGCCCGCGACATAGAGCGAGTCATCGAGCATGAAGATGCCCGCGCGGTTGCGTGAGGCACCGGGGAAGTCGATCTCGACATGACCGACACGCTCGCGCTGGGCGGACTCAAGCGAGACAAACTCGACGAGCCGTGCGCGGCCATCCATCGTCATGGAGCCGATGCCGCCGACAACTGCGAGGCCGTCTGCCGCGCGGGCGAGGCGATGAAAGAAGCGGCCCTCCGCGAGCGTGGTGACCCGCTCCCAGGCTGCATCACCCACGCGATAGCGGTGCACGATGCCATCGCGACCGCTCGCGAAGATCACATCGCCGACGGCCGTCGCCGAGACACCGAAGGCATCGCCTGGATACGCAGGGCCGCTCGTCCACTGGCCCGTCGCGGGGTCGAAGATGTCGAGTGCACTGGAGAGCGCGGCACTCGCATCCATGCCGCCCAGGGCGATGAGGTGCGTGGAGGTGGCCGCGACGGCAAGCGCGCGGCGCTGGAAGGGAAGGGCAACCTCGGTCCATGCGCCGTCTGCGTAGACGGCCATCGTGCTGGAGAAGGAGCCCGTGCTCGCCGCGCCCGAGATGTTCCAACCGCCGACGGCGTAGATGCGCCCGCCGAGCACAGCGGCATCGAACGAGGAGCGGGGTGTGGGCAGGGGCGCGAAGGGCGTCCAGGCATTCGTTGCGCTCACATAGCGATAGCAAGCCGTGCTGGCGTGCTGATCGGCCGGGCTCTCGATTGTGTTGCGCAACGTCGAGCCCCCGCAGGCCACGAGGTCATTCTCGAAGGGCACGAGCGCGAGGCCCTGAGTGCCCTCGGCGTAGGTCGCAAGCTCGCTCCAGGACCACGTAGTGCCCGTGCGCAGAAGCCGATAGAGCTTGTTGGACTGGCCCTCGCGGCTGTAGCGGTGAGGCTCGCCGTGGTAGCCGCCGAGCACGTAGATCGCATCGCCCTCGGGGCCTGCCATCGTGGCGCTTCCAAAGCTCGTGAGTGCGACCGGCATGGCGCTGACGTAGGCACCACCGAGTGCGTGAATCTCACTCTCACGCAGGGGCGCCTGCTCGGCACCGCTGGTGTGCGCAGCGGTCGCGGGGGTCGCGGTGGGTGTGCTTGCGTTGCCGCAGCCGAGTGTCGCCGTGGCGACCAAGAAGAGGGTTTTGGGGTGAATCGGACGGGTCATGCTTGCTCCAACATGGTGGCGTTTGTCGCGTCGCGTAGCGAATTCAAAGGGCGGAGATTGGGTCGACGGAGAAGGCGAACTCGCCCTCGGTCCATGCCCAGATGCGCATGCGCGCAAAGGTTCCGGAGCCGGTGCGGACGATGTAGGTGATGTCCTTGGGCGTGACGGCGTGTGTCGTGAAGTCGTAGTCGAACCAGGCGCCGAGCACAGGGCTTGCGCTGGAGGGCGGTGTGCCGGGCATCTCACTCGCCATCAGCACATCGACCTCAAAGCCCGTGTTCTCGGTGCTTGTGACACTCGCGTAGGGTGCGCCCTCAATGCCGCGTGCGCCGCCCATGCCCATGCCGCTTGAGCCAGAGTTCGTCTGCACAAGGACGCGTCGAAAGGCGAGATCCCAGACCGTATCGGTGGATGGATCGCTCGGCGTAACCACGCTGCGCGTCTCGATGTCGAAGTAGATGAGCGCGTTGCGATCGGAGGCATCGACGCGCACGGCATCGGTGGGGACAGTTGGCATGGCCGCGTCGAGAACGGGGGCATCGGGAAGGATCCCTGCATCGGGCGAGATGCCCGCATCGGCAACCATCAGGCTCGCGGGTGCAAGCACAGAAGCCCAGCGAAAGCGCAGGAATCCTGGGCTTCCCGCAGCGTCGTAGTAGGCATGAATCTGCACCTTCCAGAAGTGCATCTCGGGCGAGCGCACGATGTAGGTGATGTCTTGCCGCGGCGACACTTGGTGGGTCGCGACGTCGTAGCTGTACCAATCGTCCACGCCGTTTGTGAACGCGCTGTCCGGCGTGTCGTCGCGATCCGCATCGCCATCGGGGGCATCGGCGATGTAGCCATCCTCCGGGGCCTGCGTGATGCTGGCGAAGGGCGTGTCCGTGATGCGCGCCACGAGGGCGCCGCCCATGCCGCTCGCGCCACCATTGGAGATGACCTTGAAGCGCTGGAATGCGACATCCCAGGTGCGCTCGCTCAGGGGATCAGGCGGCGTGACAGCGAGCCCGGTCTCGAAGTCGAGGTAGCTCCAGGCGGTTGTGCTCGATGCGTCGACCAGCGTCTCGAACGAGCCGTCCTCGGAGCGCATGTGCGTGAACGTGCCGGAGCTTGGCGGGATCGATCCGTCGGCCGCGATGTGGAAGCCATCGGTCGGCGCACCGGCATCGGGGGCACTGGCGACAAGCGTGGGCTGACAGCCAAGAGAGAGTGCCGATGAAAAGAGCGCTGCGGCCACGAGCAAGTGGGACTTTGTGATCATAGAAACTCCACGGGTTGTTCACCTCGGGCGAGGTGAGGTCAGTAGCGAGCGCGTGCACCGAGCCAGTAGGTGCGGGGCCGAAGGGAGAGGTAGGCGTCTCCAGCGTCGAAGAGGTTGTCGACGCCCAGCGAGAGCTCGAAATGCTCGGCAAAAGCCCACGAAACACGCACATCCAGCTGCGCCAGCGCATCGAGCCAGAGCGCCTCTTCGGTGCCGTCGGCGTTGAGGTCGCGGAAGACGACGCGGTCGAGCGAGACCGCACTTCGGACATTCGCGCCGAGCCCTGTCTCCTGATGATCGAGCTGAATGCCGCTTGTGATGCGGTGGGCAGGACGGCCCTCGAGAGGTCTGTTCAGCGACTCATCGCGCGTCTCAAGAAACGCGTAGCCCGCGAGCAGGCGCAGCCATCGCAGCGGCTGAAAGGCGCCACGCAGCTCCACGCCTTGGGTGCGCGCGCGCGCGATGTTGCCGTAGCTGAATACGGTGCCCGACACCGGGTCATCCGAGACCGTCACCGTGGTGATCATCCCGTCGAGATCGTTGCGATAGAACGCGGCGGTGAAGACGGCCTCGCGGAGGGGTGTCCACTCGACGGAGATGTCGAGACCGCGTGAGCGCTCGGCACCCAGGGCAGGGTTGCCATTCACGATGTAGCCAACGCTCGGATTCTCGAAGCGGAGCAGCAACTCTTGGAAGCTCGGCGCGCGAAAACCCCAGCCGTAGGTGGCCCGCATGACGAGCTGCGGCACGGGGTCGAAGCGCAGGCCAAGGCGTGGGCTCAGCTGATCGCCGAACTGCGAGTCGACGTCGTAGCGCGCACCGATCACCGTTCCGAAGCGGAGCCCGCCGTAATCCACGATCGTCCAATCGTCTTGAAGAAAGGGCGCGATGCGAAAGCGACGGCCGCTCGCGACGAGCCGGTCGGACTCAAGGAATTGCGCGAGTTGCTCGTAGCCCAGCGAGAGGCGGTGGTTGCCGAGCACAGGGTGATCGAAGGTGTGGTCGACCTGCACACTCCACTGCGTCAGGTGCTCGCGATTGTCCTGCACATCGTCGAGCGCTTGGCTGCCCCGTTGGTCGTTAAGGAACTGCTCGCGAAAGAGGGAGTACGAGAGGCGACCTTGAATCTGTGTGCCGTCCCCGGTGCGAACGCGCATACCGACGCCGGTCATCAGCTGCTCGCCAAGCTGCACGCGATCGAAGACCGCGCCGGCTGCGTTCTCATCGACACCGCTCAGCCTGCGCGTGAGGTACTCGACGCGGCCATCGAGAGCGATTCCGCCGCCAAGATCGAGCGATGCGCGGCCTCCGAGGGACCACTGATCGCGCGCGCTTCCGCTCGTTGCGACCTCTGCGGGCTCACGCCGAAAAGCCTCGGAGAGATGGTAGCCGCCGGAGACGCGCACCGCGAGAGGGCCCATGTGCACGCCGCCCGTGGCGCTTCCATCGACGATCGCGCCGCCGCCGTATCCCGCTTGCACGGCGCCCTCGAGCTCGACCTCGCGCGAGGTTTGCCGCGTGATGATGTTGACCACGCCGGCGATGGCCTCGGATCCGTAGAGTGCCGAGCCAGGGCCGCGCAACACCTCGATGCGCTCGATGTTCTCGACCGTGTAGCGGCCGAGATCGATGCCGCCTCCAAGGCGCCCTGGAACACGATCGCCATCGACGAGAATGAGCGTGTACTCCGGGTCGAGCCCTCCGAGCTGAATCGCGTCTCCGCGAAACGAACGCGTGATCACGATCCCCGGCATCTCCTCAAGCAGCTCGCCGACATCGCGTGCGCCCGAGCGCTCCACCTGCGCGCGCGAGATGACTTCGATGCGCGCGGGGGAGTCGTTGAGCGCGGTCTCGGTGCGCGTGCCGGTGACAACGACATCGCCGAGCGCGTAGTCGGCAGGCGTCTCGCTCTCCGCCTCCGCAGCCTCTTGCGCCATCGCTCGCTCAGACCCTCCGAGGAGGGCTGCAGAAAAAAGAATCAAAAGCCGGGAGGACACGTGAAGCTAATTATGAGAATCATTCTCGTTGTCATGTAGAAATCGTGCGAGACCTCAAAAAAGCCGCTGGGCAGTGCTCTGCGGACTCTGATGAGCGTTCACCTTGGGCACAGCGGGTCATGCCTCTGGTGAGCGAGTTGGCTTGGTTTTGGTGGCAGACAAACATCAGGCTGCCGCCGCAAAGGAATGCCGAGATGCTGAAACGATCTGGTTCAATTCGCGTGTCGCGAACGACAACATCCTCCAAAGGCCTGGCGGCCATCTTGGCCCTGAGCAGCGCGATCCTTGGCGCCTGTGCGCCGCCTGCACCGATGCCTGATGGGGGCCCGCCGGATGCGCCTCTGATGCTGCCGACGCTCGGACTGAACGACGTCTCGGTGCTCTTCCCGCGTCCCGCCTCGCTTGAGGATCTGGGCTACCTCCGGCCCGACGATGAGGGTGCGCGCGGCATTCTTCTTCCGCAGGAGGTGTTCGATACGGTGCCCGGCTTCCCGGTCGTTCCACGCGACGGAATCGCCTATGCCCGGATGCGCGTGCTCTCGCTTCGCTTTGATGCGTGCGGTGGAAACGGCGAGGTCTGCGTGCCGCAGATTCGCTTGGTGATGCAGCCGATCGCGACCGATGGAACCCCGCGCGACTCCGCGCTGCATCTCTTCTATGCGCTGACGGACGAAGAGCTCCCGATGCTGGTGCGCGAGCTTCGTCAGCTTCGCTTGCTTGCGCCCGAGGTGCGTGACTCACCGCTCGATGTGCATGCGGCGCTGCTGGCGCAGGGCGTGGAGGGTGCCTACGGGACGGCCCTGCGCGAGGTCGTGCTTCGCTATGCGGGCGAGCAGAACCTCGTGCGCGTGACCTTCTTTTTGCGCGCGCCGCCGACGACGGAGGTGTGGTTCTTCGGTGGCCTCGAGCGGGATGGCGAGGGGATCTTGCGCGTGATGAACATTGTGGGCGTGGGGCGCGGCAATCAGCGCGTGATTCGGACCCTGGTTGCTGACGGCTATCAGTTCGACGTGACGCCCAACGCGACGATGCCCGAGGACGGAAGCGCTCTTCTGACGAGCGCCTCGGCCGAGGCGGCCGACGACGCAACACGTCGCGCAGCGTTGGCTTCTTATGTGCGCCTAGAGAATCCGAATACCTATGTCCCCGATGCGCTTCCCTGCGCGGGTTGTCATCTGGCGGGGTTCATCACAGCCGAAGCCGAGCGACGCTTTGGGCTCACAGGCGCGCAGTTCCCAGACGACATATTCACCTCGCGCTTCGATCTCTCGGTGCGAGCCGCGCTGACAACGCCCTCCTCACTGCGGGCGTTCGGCTGGTTTGGGGATGAGCCGATGATTGTGCCGCGCACGATTCACGAGAGCGCGCACGCCGTCGAGGACATCGAGCGGCGCTTTCCTGCACGCTGATCTGCGCTGTACGATTCGGGCATGACCAAGGCCTCCCTCGTCGTTCCGCCATCCCCTTCCGTGTCGCTCAAGCGAGAGCAGAAACTCCTTCTCGCTGAGGCGCAGCGCAGGGGGCGAGATGCGATGGAGCTCGCGGAGGGTGCGCTTGCCGACTACGGGCAGTGGCTCTTCGAGACGGTCTTTCTCTCCGAGGCGCAGGCCGTCCTGGATCGGGACGCGGGCGACAACGACCTCTATCGGGCGCTTCTTGGGACAGCCGGCACACTGCAGATGCCGATCGCCAAAGGCTCGCTCTCGGCAGCGCTGCGCATCGCGGCCTACGACAAGCGCCTTGCCGATGCGTCGTGGTCACGCCTGCGCTT
>JBILQT010000516.1:0-3543 GCA_044373065.1 Sandaracinaceae bacterium | reverse complement strand
CATGCCGCCTGGCCCGCATCCTCACGTGCATCGGCTGTCTCGGCGGCATCCGCTGGCGCCGCATCGAGGGCCGCATCCAGGTCGGCATCGTCGGCGTAGGCATCGATCGCTGCGTCAGAAGACCCAGTGTCGACGCCTGCATCCATCGCGGCATCGTCCGAAGCGTCGAGCGCTCCAGCATCCAATGCCTGCGCTCGGGCTTCACTTGCGACGCTTGCACTCAGGCCCAGCGCCAGGAGTGCCATACGTATGTTCAGGAGCCCACGGCGCATCAGAGCGTGGGCATAGCACTCACGCAGGAACGGCCGCGATGATTTCAGGCCGCGTCACGTCAATGCGCTGCACGCGATGCTTCAGGAGCGCGATGATCTCCTCACGCGAGCGAGGCTCATCGCGCATCTCGACGAAGTGATCGGCGAGCGAGTCCCAGCGCTTCAGCATCAAGAGGAGCCACACGCCCGGGAAGTCGATGTCCTTGAACACGATCGCATCCGCTGCGTACTTCTCGGCGTTGTCGATCAACTCCTGCGGGTGCTCCGTCCAGTGGCGGTTGGCCTTGAGGTGATGCGAGATGTGATAGCCGTCGTTGAAGCAGCGCTGGTTGTAGCGGTGGTTGATGCAGGTGATCGAGCTCTTGAGGCTATTGCCCGGGTCATCGGGGCAGATGAACGCGTGCTGTCCCCAGTTGCCCGCCATCATCACAAAGCGGCAGATGAGGAAGGGGACGATGAAGACGACGAACGTGGCCTGCCAGTGGAAGTAGCAGCCGATCGCCATCGCGAGATACCAACTGCCCTCGCCGGCGAACATCCAGACCGCGAGGTTCGTGCGCTTCTTGTTCACCTGGTAGGCGCCGAGCTTGAACATCGAGAGGAAGAAGAAGTCGCCCCAGTACTTGGCGAAGTCGATGACGCTGTCGCGCTGGTACTTCATCGTGGAGGAGAGGTCCTTGGGCAGGTTCCCCTCCGAGTGATGCATCGTGATGTGATGGATGTAGTAGGTCTCCGGCGTCTCGCCGGCGAAGGGACCAAGCACCCAGGGGATGTAGAACTTGAGGAAGTCGAACTCACGTTTCCAGAGGCCGCGGTGGCTCGTGTTGTGAAGCATGAGGATGTAGCGGTCGGCGAAGAGCCCGTAGAGAACGGCCCAGTAGATCGGCGCCATCCACCAGCGGAACATGCCTGGCCAGTAGAGGAAGATCGCGGCTGGAATCAGCACGAAGGTCATGCCGAGGGCGAGCCAGACAAAGGGCAGGTCACGCTCATCGCGGATGAAGCGCAACGCGAGTCGCTCCAATGCGCCGCGCTGCTCTGCGGGCACAGGCGTGAAGGTGGGATCGGTGAGTGCAGGAACCTTCGCCATAGTGGGCGCGAGCCTATGCAGGCGATGCATCTGCGGCAAACCGATGTACGTGAGAAAGCGCTGCCCCAGAACTGCGAGGTCATCGGGCGCGGCCACCCCTCGAAACTGAACACCGGTGTTGACCTGCCCCGCACAACAGACAACCCTTGCCGCTTCCTTTTGGCTCACCGCGTCGTGACGAAACGATGTCGGAAGCAACGGAAGATGACGCGCGGACGCTGTGTCGATGGTTCGGACTTCCCGAACGTCACACTGGAGAAAACACGATGAAGCCAGAGCGAAAGAAGCGATTCGACCTCAAGAAGGCGCTCTTCATTCTTCCCAATCTCTTCACGCTCTCGTCGATCTTCTGCGGCTTCTTCGCGATCCTGACGTGCCTCGGCGATCCGAATGCCGAGTCCTTCTACAAGGCCGCGCTGCTCATCGTCTTCGCGATGTTCTTCGATGTGATCGACGGCCGGGTGGCGCGTCTCACCAAGACCCAGAGCGCCTTCGGCGTGGAGATCGACTCGCTTGCCGATGTCGTCTCGTTCGGCGTCGCCCCCGCCGTCCTTGTGTATCGCTGGTCGCTTCATCAGCTCGGCGACGTCGGCATGTTTGTCAGCTTTGTCTTCCTTGGCTGCGGCGCGATTCGTCTCGCGCGTTTCAACGTCCTTGCGATGAGTGCGTCGGGCGCCCCGAAGAAGCCGAGCAAGTTCATCCTGGGCCTTCCTATCCCAGGCGCGGCCGGCATCATCGTCTCGATCATCGTCGCGAACTTCGCTGTCACGGGCCAGATCGAGGCGCAGCCCTATGTGATCCTCAGCGTGATGCTCGCGCTCTCGTTCTTCATGGTCAGCACCGTGAAGTTCCGCTCGTTCAAGGATGTCCGCTGGGGCCTCCGGAGCGCCTTCTTCGTCCTCGTCGCCGTCGGCTCCGCTACGGCCGTCGCGATCATCTTTCACCCCTCCTTCGCGCTCGTATTGATGCTCGCCGGCTACATCACGATCGGTGTTGTTGAGGCTGTGCTCGACATCTCACGCCGCATCGCAGGCAAGCCCTCAAAGCTGGTGGATGAGAAGCCTGAAGAGCTGGCGAGCGCGAAAGAGGCACCTTCGAACAACGACGGCCCTTCCGCCTGACCCGTCGCGCTCAGCGGAGCGCGGTCCGAAGCGCCCGATAGAAGTCGCGTGTCCCGGTCGCGTCCAGCTCGCCCTCGCGACGCCAGGTGATGCGCCCCTCGCGATCCAGAATTGCGATCGTGGACTGGTACGTTGGGAAGTTGAAGGGCGCGCGCCGCATCACGCCCTGCCAGTCGAGCAGGATGTCGATGTTCCAGCGGTCGACGACAGGCTGAATCATCGTGCGCACCAAGGTCTCGGGAACGGAGCCAACGCTCTCGAGGTCCGCCACGCCGTAGATCGCGACGCGCTCGTTCAGCTGGTTGTCATCCACGAAGCGACGCAGCCCACCCTTGAGCGCGTTGTTGTCATCGACATGCGGCCTGTCGCAGAAGAAGAGCACCACGACGCGACGCCCACGCTCATCGCGAAGTCGACGTGTTCCCCCGCGCATCGAATCGAGTGTCGCGTCCACTTGCGGCGCCGGTGCGCTCTCGACGGTGGGCGCCGGTGCTGCTTGCTGCGCGTGGACGAGGCTCGCTCCAAGGGCGAGCGCGCTTGCGACGAGGACAACCGAGACGTTCGTTCGCATAGACCTCTCCAAAGCAAAGACCGTTCAAGCCAGCGTGACAGCTCTCAGACGCCGCGGTGCGCGAAAGTATTCGAGTACACTGCGGCTCGGTTCCATGCAGATCCCCGTCCGCCCCAAGCGTCCGCAGGCCCCGGGCCGACGCGCTTCCCCTGATCTCGCGTACCGCGCGCGCAAGATTCTCTACGCGCTTGTGTCGGAGTACATCGCGACGGGAGAGCCTGTCGGTTCGCGGACGCTCTCCAAGCGCTACGGGTTGAACCTCTCGGCCGCGACGATTCGCAATGAGCTCGCCGACCTGGAGGACGCCGGATGCATTTCGCAGCCGCACACAAGTGCAGGACGCATCCCGACCGAGCTTGGCTTTCGTGTCTTCATCGACGCACTCGCCCAGATGCGTGAGGTGTCGGAGCGCGACAAGGCCGCTGTGCTGACGCGCATGGGTCAGCTCAGGCCTGGGGTGGACGACGTGGTCCGCGAGGCCGCACGGAT